>NZ_DDHH01000180.1:0-12002 GCF_002338015.1 Rhizobium sp. UBA1881 | reverse complement strand
GATGACGCGGATGACTTCGTCGAAGTTGCGGCCGGTCGTCATCGGGTAGACGAGGATAAGCTTGATCTTCTTGTCGGGACCGATGACGAAGACGTTGCGAACCGTCTGGTTGTCGGCCGCGGTGCGGACGGTCGGATCACCCGACACGGCTGCCGGCAGCATGTGGTAGAGCTTGGACACGTTGAAATCGACGTCGGCGATCATCGGGTAGTTGGGGCGCGTGCCTTGCGTTTCCTCGATGTCGTTCATCCAGCCGTCGTGACGATCCAGCGGGTCGACGGAGAGGCCGATGATCTTGACGCCGCGACGGTCGAACTCCGGCTTGATCTTCGCCATGTAGCCGAGCTCGGTGGTGCAGACCGGCGTGAAATCCTTGGGATGCGAAAACAGGACCGCCCAGGAGCTGCCGATCCAATCGTGAAAATTGATCGTGCCTTCGGTCGTCTGCGCTTCGAAATCGGGAGCAATGTCGTTGATCGCAAGCATACTTACCTCCAATAAGTTGTAGGAAAATTCATGGGGCCTCGCGGTGAGCGCGAAACATGCTCCACTTTGAGGACTAAGGCAATATGACACGAAAGAGGTAGCGCGGTCGGAAAATCGTCAAAAGCCCGGCGCATGGCCGGGCATTGCTCGACTGAAAATTGGAGGCGGTTTACCGGTGGTTCGCGGCGGTCGGGTCGGCCAGCGGCAGTTCGCGATCGGGTTCGGCGACGTAGTTGCCGAGCAGCCAGAGAGCGACTTCGGAGGCTTCCTTCGGCGAGGCGAATTCGAAGGTGCCGTTCTGGTGGGGCGTATCGAGGAAATCAACCGTCAGGCCCTTGCCGCTGTCGGAGCTTTGAACGCGCACCCTGCCCGGCTGGATGACCTGGCAGGAGTAATGGCGCTGCATGCTGCGCATGAAGCCGGCCTTGTTGTCGTGCAGGCGGACGAAGACCACCTGGCCGTTGGCCGTCGCCTGCAGCGAGCGGATCGCTTCCGTCGGGAAGGCGCGGTTGAACTCGATGATGGCAAGGCCGGTATCGTGCAGGCCCTGCTCCTCATGCTTCGCCGACATGCGCACGGCGATGAAGGCCACGATGACGAGCATCACGAAAAGAGTGGCCCAGATCATTATGCTCACGTCACACTCCATTCAAAGCAAGCGATGATGACAGCTATAACGCACGAGGCTTGCGCGAGTTTGAACGAGCCTCAGATTTTCTTGCGCATCAGCGCCACGGTCATGCCGATTTGGCGGCGCCATTGCGGCTGCTGCGCGGAGCGATCGAACAGCCCTGCTCCCAGCTTCTGCGCCTTCGACAGCACCGGCGCAGCCAGTGCTGCGGGCAGGAAGGCCGGGAAGACCGCCTGCGGGATAGCGACCTTGCGCGCCCTCGCGAGATGGTCGCGACCAAGGCCGGCGAAGGCCTCGATGGCGGCCGAGATGCGCGCCTTGTCTTCGCCAGCCAGGAAGGTGTCGCGGTCAAGCCCGGTCGCGGTAAGGATCTCGAGCGGGATATAGATCTGGCCGCGGTGGCGATGGAGCGGCATCAAGAGCAGCAATCCCGCGATCGCCTGAGCGACGCCGGCATGGCCTGCGGCTTCGGCCGACTGTGCCGCCTCTTCGGGCGACAGGATCAGGCTTGCGAGCTGGATCAGCGCCGAGGCCGTCTCGCCCGCATAGCCTTCCAGCGCGCCGCGCGATTCCATCGGATCGTCGTAGAGATCGAAGACGCGGGCGTCGATCATATTCGACAGCGTCTGGCGCGGCAGGCGGTGGGTCTCGACCGCTGACAACAGGGCCGCAGCCACCGGGTTGGCCTCGGTGGAGCCGTGCGCGGTTCCCTCCAGAAGATCGCGCCAGTATTGCATGCGCACTTCGCCGGGAAGCGGCTCGTGCACGAGATCGCGGATGCGGGCGAGTTCGGCGTTGAAGGCATAGAGCGCCGCCAGTGCGCCGCGCTTGTCTTCGGGAGACAGGAGGCAGGCAAGATAGCGATCACGATCGCTGTCGCGCAGCATCGCCAGGCAGATGTCCTGGTTCGTCGAGGATTGATCGGCCATGCGTCAGACCGCGATCAGCGCCGCTGCGACGGCGCGGGATTCCATCAGCATGATGTTGAAGGTGCGCACCGCCGCACCCGTGCTCATCGAATCCGAGGAAATGCCGGCGCCCTTCAGCGCGGCTTTAAGCTCCGCCGGGATCGGGCGCATGTCTACACCGGTGCCGAGCAGCAGGAATTCGATCTCGGACGCCTCGTTCAGGACACGCTGCAGGTTTTCGATCGACAGCGGCATGGCCGCGTCCATGTTCCAGCCGTGGATGCCCGACGGCAGGCAGAGGATGGAGCCGCGATGCGACATGTCGGCGAAGCGGAAACCGCCGTTCCCGTAGGTATCGATCGGAGCGCGACCGGGAAAATGCGCTTCGCGTATTTCAATGCCTCTTGCCATATTCTCACACTGCCGGCTTGCCGGGCTGGGCGGCCGGTTCCGGTACTTTCTTGTCGTTATCGTTATCGAGCGCATCCGGGCGGAGCTTGAAGACGATCAGCACCGGTGCAGCAATGTAGATGGAGGAAAACGTGCCGATGGCAACGCCAGCCAACATGATGAAGGCGAAGGAGCGGATGACCTCGCCGCCGAAGATTGCCAGCGCGAGCAGGGCCAGCATGGTGGTGGCGGCGGTCAGCACGGTGCGCGACAGCGTCTGGTTGATCGACGCATCGATCAGGATCGGCAACGGCATCTTGCGGTAGCGCTTCAGGTTTTCGCGCATGCGGTCGTAGACCACGACGGTATCGTTGAGCGAATAGCCGATGATCGTCAGTAGGGCGGCGACGCTGGTCAGGTTGAACTCGATGCCGGTAAGCACGAACAACCCAAGGATCAAGATGATGTCGTGCAGCGTGGCGACGATGGCGCCGACGGCGAACTGCCACTCGAAGCGCATCCAGATGTAGACGAGGATGACGATGAGCGACGCGAGCACGCCGAGCGAGGCGGCGCGGGTGAGTTCGCCAGAGATGGCGGGGCCGACCACTTCGACGCGGCGGAAATCATAGTCGTTGGCGAGTTCGTCGCGCACCAGCGTGACCGCCGACTGTTCGGCATTCTCGCCGCCGCCCTGCGCTTCCAGCTGTATCAGCGCGCCGGCGGGATCGGCAAGCCTGCGGGCAAGGATGTCGCCGATCGGCAGATCGCCGAGGCGGGCGCGGATATCCTCGAGGTCGGCAGGACCCTGCTTGGCCTTGACCTCGATGATCGAGCCACCGGCGAAGTCGATGCCGAGATGCATTCCGACCGCCGCGAAGCCCAGCATGGCCGCGACGCAGAGAGCGGCCGAGGCGGTGAAGACATAGCGGCGGATGCCCATGAAGCGGATGTTGGCGCGATCGAAGATGCCGGTGTGGACATCCTTCGGCAGATGCCGGGGATGACGGCGATGCAGCCAGGTGACGACGATCCAGCGGGTGAGCGTGACCGCCGTAAAAATGGTGGTCAGGATGCCGGCGGCGAGCGTGACGGCAAAGCCGCGCACCGCGTCGTTGCCGAGGAAATAGAGGATGACGGCGGCGATGAAGATGGTGACGTTGGCATCGAGGATCGTCATGATCGCACGGGAGAAGCCGTAGTCGATCGCCTCGAAGAACGGCCGGCCGGTTTTTGCCTCGTCGCGGATGCGCTCGTAGATCAGGACATTGGCATCAACCGCCATGCCCATGATGAGCACGATGCCGGCAATGCCCGGTAGGGTAAGCGTGGCGCCGATGAGGCTCATCACCGCGAGGATGAGGATGAGGTTCAGGAGCAGCGACAAAGCGGCGATCAGGCCGAGGCCGCGATAGAAGCCGAACATGAGGCCGATGACCAGGATGGCAGCGACGATGCCGGCGACGAGCCCTGCCCGCGCCGATTCCGCGCCGAGCGCCGGACTGACCGTGCGCTCCTCGACCGTTGTCAGCGTGGCCGGAAGCGCGCCGGCGCGCAGCATGAGGGCCAGGTCGCTGGCGCCTTGTTCGGTGTAGCTGACCGGGATCTCACCCTTGCCGTCGAGGATCGGCGCGCCGATCGGAAGCGATGCCATGACCTGGTCGTCGAAGATGATCGCAAGATGGCCGCCGCCGTGCTGCTGCGTCTTCTCCGCCAGGCGCTTGGTGCCTTCGGCGTCGAGCGCATAGCGGATCGCCACCGTGTCTGCCTGCGCATCCGCGAAGGATTGGACATCGACGACATTGGCGCTGCTGATGAAATCGGTACGGTCCACGAGATAGGGGATCGGCGGATCATCCAGCGAATAGAGAACCTCGGAGCTCGCCGGCCAGCGGCCGTTGACCGCGTCCTGGCCCGACATGGTTTCGTCGAGCATGCGCACGGACAGCTTGGCGGGCTCGTTGAGGATGTTCTTCAGACGCTCGGCATCGATGACGCCGAAGACCTGGACATCGAGACGATCGGTGCCCTCGGGCTTGATCGCGAAATCGGGATTGCCGAGGCCGGCGATACGGCGGCTGACGATGTCGACGGACTGGGCCTGCGCCTCTGAAATGGCGGCGTTGATGGCGGCATCCGCGATTTCGATCGTGAGGTCGCCGCTATCAGCCTGCTTGAGCGTGACACCCTGCGTCGAGGTCAGATTTTTCAGCGCGGCGACGGCAGCGTCGACCTGCGCGGGGTCGGTGATCTTGACGGTGATCGTCTGGTCGTTGCCCGTAAGCCCGGTGTAACGGATATTGGCCTGACGCAAGGAGCGGCTGATCTCGCCGACGGTGGCGACCAGCTTCTGGCGCGCGACATCGGCGCGGTCGACCTCGAAGACGACATGCGTGCCGCCGCGGAGATCGGAGCCCAGCACGACACGGTGCTTGGACAGCCAGGAAGACAGCAGGCCGGACTGGCCGACCGGCAGAAAATTGGGGGCCGCGATCAACACGGCCACCAGCACCACAAACCAGATCAGAAGGGTCTTCCAGCGGGAAAAATGAAGCATTTTCTCTCGACTATGTCAGATCCGGGTGATCCGGTTCGTGGGATATGCGTGATGATTATGCGGCATCTGCCTTTACGGGCTCGCCCTTGACGCGGATCTCGGTGACGCCGGTGCGGACAACGCGAACGCGCACGCCATCAGCAATTTCGACTTCGATTTCTTTTTCGTCAATCACCTTGGTGACCTTGCCGACGAGACCGCCAGACGTGACGACCTGATCGCCACGACGGATTGCCTTCAGGGCTTCGTCACGCTTCTTCGCCTGGGCGCGCTGCGGACGGATGAGCAGGAAATACCAGACGACCATCAACGGCACGAACAGGATGATCATTTCGAAGCCGGAACCGAACGGCGACGCCGCACTGTCGGTGGCCTGGGCGAATGCCGGGGTGATGAACATGCTAATCTCCTCAAACTTTTCCGGAGGCGGAATGTCGCCTTTTTTCTCGGTGGCCGGACTATAATTATGGTCTTTGCGATTGCAACTGAAACAGCCGAAAACCGTACCGATTCCGCTGCCTAATAACCTTTCCGCGTATAAAAGGCCATGCTACCCGACTACGAAAAGCAATTGCCACACAGCCGCATACGCCCCAAGGAGAAAAGGCCATGGCCGAAGACGTCAACAGCATCATTCTCGGCGAACTGCGCCGCCTTGCCGATGCCGTGGAACGGCTGGCGGGACCGCCGCCAGCCATCAACGACTGGAACGCGGCCGACTGTTTCGTCTGGGCCCCTGCCCGCCAGCATCTGCAGCCTGTTGCGCGCCCCAACCGCGTGGCGCTGGCGCTGATCCGCGGCGTCGATCGCGTGCGCGATATCCTGCATGAAAACACGGTGCGCTTCGCCGAGGGCTATGCAGCCAACAACGTGCTTCTGTGGGGCGCGCGGGGCATGGGCAAGTCGTCGCTGGTGAAGGCCGTTCACGAAGATGTCAGACGCGAAAGCGGCGTTTCGCTGAAGCTGGTCGAGGTGCACCGCGAGGATATCGCCAGTCTGCCCACACTGCTCGACCTCCTGAAGGACACACCGCACCGCGTCATCGTCTTCTGCGACGACCTTTCCTTCGACCACGACGACACGGCCTACAAGTCGCTGAAGGCAGCGCTCGATGGCGGGGTCGAGGGACGGCCGGAAAATGTGCTGTTCTATGCGACCTCCAACCGTCGCCACCTGCTGCCGCGCCACATGATGGAAAACGAGCAGTCGACGGCGATCAACCCGTCGGAGGCTGTCGAGGAGAAGGTGTCGCTGTCGGACCGCTTCGGGCTGTGGCTCGGCTTCCACAAGTGCAGCCAGGAAGACTATCTGACGATGATCGACGGCTACGCCGCCCACTTCAAGCTGCCGCTCGACCGCGAGACGCTGCATGCCGAAGCGCTGGAATGGGCAACGACGCGCGGCGCCCGCTCGGGCCGCGTCGCCTGGCAGTATGTCCAGGACCTCGCGGGCCGGAAGCGGATCGCGCTCGACAGAGCCTGATGACTGCTTTCAAGATTACCTGAAACGACAAAAGCCCGGCGTCCGCCGGGCTTTTGCATTGTCCTCGATACACAATACCTATTCGAGGAAACTCTCGACCTACTCGAGGCCCAACCTACTCAAGGAAAGTCATCGGGTTCACCGGCGTTGCGTCCTTGCGGACTTCGAAGTGAACCTGCGGCTGCTTGACGTTGCCGCTCATGCCTGACACCGCGACCGTCTGGCCGCGCTGGATCTTCTGGCCGCGCGTCACGCTCAGCGTGTCGGCATTGCCGTAGACGGTGACGGTGCCGTCGTCGTGGCGAACGAGGACGGTGTTGCCGAGTTCCTTGAGGCCGTTGCCGGCGTAGATGACGACGCCGTTTTCAGCGGCCTTGATGGCCGTGCCCTGCGGAACCGAGATGTCGATACCGTCATTGCGGCTGCCGTTGACGTTGGCGCCATAGGCGGCGATCACGGCACCACGGACCGGCCAGCGATACTTGCCGATACCGGTGGCTTCAGGTGCTGCCGAGGCCACTTCCTTCTTGGCGGCGTCGCTGACGCTTTCGGTCGCGACCGGCGCCTTGTAGGTGGCGGGCTGGGCCGCAGCCGTTTCCGGCGCGGATGCCGGCTGTACGGCGGGCTTGGGCTCCGCCTTCGGCTGGATCGAGGCCGTCTTCATGGTGTCGGCGCCGCCGCTGCCGTTCGGGATGTTCAGTTCCTGACCGATGCGGATCGAGCCGGCCGTGAGGTTGTTGGCGGCCTTGATGTCGTCGATGCTGTTGCCGGTCGCCTTGGCGATCTTGGCAAGCGAGTCACCGGACTTGACGACGTAGGTGCCGCCCGCGCCCTTCGGGCCGGCGCCGACGGGAGCCTTGCCGGACTGGTCGGCACTCGCCATCGACTTGTCACGCGAGGCGTTCGAGCCATTCGGAATGACCGCGAGGTTCTGTTCCTGGCCACGAGCCGGCTGCGGCGCCTGACCACCCTTGGCAAGATCGTTCGACTGCGCGGCGGCCTTGGCGGCGTTGCCGCCGTTGAAGGTCGGGATCAGGATGGTCTGGCCGGGCCTTGCAGCGGCAGCACTCTTCAGGCCATTGGCGCGTAGGATTTCCTTTTCCGGAACGCCATAGCGGTTGGCGAGGATCGCGACGCTTTCGCCGGGACGCATGGTGACCGAGGGAGCGTTGGTCGAGGACCAGCCGGAGACCTTCGGGGTCGAGCCCGTGACGATGTTGTCGGCGTTGCGCTTCGGCGGAACGATGACCTGGCTGGAATGCTGCGGCGCGTTCGCGGCCGGGAACGGCTGAGCGAGAGCGACCTGCTTTTCGCGAGCAGCCGATACGGGCGCCTGCGACACCGCGCCGGGAGCGGCAAGCTCGGAACGCTGAACGGAAACCGGAGCCGATGCCATGCGAGCGCTAGAGCCGTAGGTCGACTGCTGGCTCGGATAGGGCTGATTCATCGACTGATTGTTGTTGGCATAATTGGGCTGCATCGCGCCGCCCTGCATGTCCGCCTGCGGCACTGGGTCAGCCTGAAGGCCGCTCATGCTCCGACGAGGAATGGAATTTGTCGTCATCTGGTCCTGACCGGACGAAGAAAACAGACCGCCGAAACGTGTCACATCGGAACTGCAACCTGATGCAGCACTCGCCAGGAGAGCCACGATCAAGGCATTACCGGCAGACTTCCCGAACTTAGGCGAAACGCTGAAACGCATGACACTCGACCCACTGAATAACGCAACCATTTGTGGGTATGATTAAAGCGCGTTAGCATTACCAACCGGTTAAGGCAGGAACATCAGCTTGCGTTTTTTGACAAATCGCTAACCATAGCGACGACGCGATCAGAGCTGCGAGGCGACGCGCGGAACAATCGGCAGGTATGGGGAGTTGAACAACTCCTCTCGCTCGAAGCGGCTGCCGGTCTTGGTCAGGCGCACAAGGCGACACTCGGTCTCGGAGATGATCAGCGGCGCGATCATCGAACCGCCGGAAACCAGCTGGTCAGCATAGAAGCGCGGCATGCTCTCGAAGGCGGCGGTGACAAGGATACGGTCGAAGGTGCCCTCGCCCTGCAGGCCGGCACTGCCATCAGCCTGGCGCACGATGATATTGCGGATGCCGAGCGTCTCGAAACGCTTCTGGGCGTTCGAGGTCAGCGTCTTGTAGCGGTCGATGGTGAGCACGCGCTCGGCCATGCGGGCGATCACAGCGGTCATGAAACCGCTGCCAGTGCCGACTTCCAGCACACGCTGGCCGGGCTTCACTCTCAGGTGATGCAGGACGCGGACGGCGAAATCGACACCCTCGAGGAAGGAACCGCATTCAATCGGAATGGTACGGCTGGAATAGGCCTGCTCGGTAAACTGCGGCGGCACGAAGAGCGAGCGCGGCGCCTGCTCGACCGCAGTCAGCAGATCAAGATCGGACACGCCTTCGGCCCGCAGCCTCAAAACGAGTGCCGCAAACTCTTCCTTCTCCACCAGACGTGCCGCCAATGCGATTTACTCCGTACCCGAAAGCGCCCGCGCCACGCGGTCCTGTACGGAATAATCGGTCAGATCCAGTTTCAAAGGCGTTACCGAAATCTTTCTATTCTTGAGCGCGTTGACATCGGTGCCGTCAACGAAGGCGCCGGCGCGCTCGCCGAACTTCAGCCAGTAATAGGGAAAGCCACGACCATCGGAGCGGGCGTCGACCTCCAGATTGAAGGCGAGCTTGCCCTGCGCGGTCACTTCCGTGCCCTCGACTTCGTCAGGCGCGCAGTTCGGGAAGTTGAGATTGAGGAAAGTGCCCTCGGGGAGATCGACCGACATCAGCTTCTGCAAAAGCGCCGGGGCATGCGTCTCGCAGACTTCCCAGGGGAGGATGCGCTGGTCGCCTTCGCGAATGTAAGCCTGGCTCAACGCAAAGGAGCGCACGCCCTGCATGGTGCCTTCGATGGCGCCGGCGATCGTGCCCGAATAGGTGACGTCGTCAGCGACGTTCGAACCGGCATTAACGCCGGAGAGAACGAGATCGGGCTTGATCTCCATCACCTGCTTGATGCCCATGATGACGCAATCGGTCGGCGTGCCGCGCAACGCGAAGTGCTTGTCGGAGATCTTGCGCAAGCGCAGCGGCTCCGACAGGCTCAGCGAATGCGCGAGGCCGCTCTGATCGGTCTCGGGCGCGACGATCCAGACGTCGTCGGAGAGTGTGCGCGCAATCCGCTCCAGCGCCGCAAGGCCTTCCGCGTGAATGCCGTCGTCGTTGGTAAGCAGAATGCGCATGGTCTCAAGCCGCCTTTTCGATCTTCGTCAGGCCGCCCATGTAGGGTACCAGCACGTCGGGGATGGTCACCGAGCCATCCTCGTTCAGATAGTTTTCCAGAACCGCGATCAGGCAGCGGCCGACGGCGGTGCCGGAGCCGTTCAGCGTGTGAACGAAGCGATTGGTCTTGTCTTCCTTGCCGCGATAGCGCGTGTTCATGCGCCGCGCCTGGAAATCGCCGCAGACCGAGCAGGACGAGATTTCGCGGTAGGTGTTCTGGCCGGGCAGCCAGACCTCGAGATCGTAGGTCTTGCGCGAGCCGAAGCCCATGTCACCGGTGCAAAGCGTCAGCGTGCGGAAATGCAGGCCGAGGCGCTTCAATACTTCCTCGGCGCAGGCCGTCATGCGTTCATGCTCGGCGATCGAGCTTTCGGCGTCGGTGATCGAAACCAGCTCGCACTTCCAGAACTGGTGCTGGCGCAGCATGCCGCGGGTGTCGCGGCCGGCAGAGCCCGCCTCCGAGCGGAAGGACGGGGTGAGCGCGGTGAAGCGCAGCGGCAGCTTGTCATGCTCAAGGATTTCCTCGCGCACGAGGTTGGTGAGCGTGACTTCCGCCGTCGGGATCATGTAGCGGCCGTCGGTCGTCTTGAAGAGGTCTTCTTCGAACTTCGGCAGGTTGCCGGTGCCGAACAGCGCTTCGGCGCGCACCATCAGCGGCGAGCTCACTTCGGTGTAGCCGTGCTCGCTGGTGTGCAGGTCGATCATGAACTGGCCGAGCGCCCGCTCCAGCCTTGCCAGCGGGCCGGTCAAGACGGTGAAGCGCGAGCCGGAGAGCTTGGCGGCGGTTTCGAAATCCATGTAGCCGAGGGCTTCGCCGATTTCGTAGTGTTCCTTCGGCGTATGGTTCCAACGCGGCTTTTCGCCGGTCACGCGGGTAACGACGTTGTCAGCCTCGTCCTTGCCGACGGGGACGTCGTCATGTGGGACGTTCGGGATGCGCGAGAGGGCGTCGTTCAGCTCTTCGGAGAAGGCGCGATCGTCTTCTTCGGCCGCCGGCAGCAGGACCTTGAGGTCGGCGACCTCGGCCTTCAGCTTCTCGGCCAGCTCGGTGTTCTTCTGCGCCATGGCAGCACCGATCTCCTTGGAGGCGGCGTTGCGGCGGGACAGCATGTCCTGGACCTTCTGAACGGCCGTGCGGCGCTTTTCGTCCAGCGCGATCAGGCTTTCGGACAGGGGCTCGGCACCACGCTTGGCAAGTGCCGCGTCGAGGGCTTCGGGATTCTCACGGATCCATTTGATATCGAGCATCGTCGTTCCAGGTCGTTACAAAAAGGATGACCCGGCCAAAGCCTGACCGGGCCTCGACCGGATATTGGAAAGCGCTCATCGAGGAATTGCGGTGACGCTAGACGTTGTCCGTCTTGGCAACGTCCTGGGACCCTTCAGCCTCGGTGGCCGCATCGCGAGCACGCTGGCGTTCCACGAGTCGCGCCGCGTAGATGGCAATCTCGTAGAGAATGATGGTCGGCAGCGCAAGGCCGATCTGGGACATCGGATCGGGCGGGGTCAGCACCGCCGCGACGATGAAGGCCATGACGATCGCGAACTTGCGCTTTTCGCGCAGCCAGTCCGAGGTCAGCAGGCCGACGCGGGCGAGCAGCGTGGTGATGACGGGAAGCTGGAAAACCAGGCCGAAGGAGAAGACCAGCGTCATGATGAGGCTGAGGTATTCAGAGACCTTCGGCAGGAGCGAGATGGCGACGTCGCCCTCGCCCGGCGCCTGCTGCATGGTCAGGAAGAACCACATGACCATCGGCGTGAAGAAGAAATAGACGAGTGCGGCGCCCATCAGGAACAGGATCGGAGAGGCGATCAGGAACGGCAGGAAGGCCGAGCGCTCGTTCTTGTAGAGGCCGGGGGCCACGAACTTGTATATCTGCGCGGCGATGATCGGGAATGCGATCACGAGACCGCCAAACATGGCCACCTTCACCTGCGTGAAGAAGAACTCTTGCGGCGCCGTGTAGATCAGCTGCGCCTTGGAGACATCGAGATGCGCCCACTGGACCGCCCATTTGTAGGGGAAGACCAGCGCATTGAAGAGATGCTTGGCGAAAATGAAGCAGACGATGAAGGCAGCGAAGAAGGCGCCGATCGACCACATGAGCCGCGTGCGCAGCTCCATCAGATGCTCGATCAACGGCTGCGGCTTGTCTTCGATATCACCGCTCATGCTTCATCTTTCTTTTTCTTCGCCGCCGGCTTCTTCGGCGCGGCCGTGGCGACAGCTGCCGGCTTGGCAGCGG
>NZ_DDHH01000179.1:0-13749 GCF_002338015.1 Rhizobium sp. UBA1881 | reverse complement strand
GTGCTTGTCACAGGAATCCAGTCGTCGTGTGTCCACACGACGGGAAGACTCCCTCACCTCTCCCGCTCATCGCCCCACCTTTTCCCCCTCCACCATTCCGCCCAGCCAGAATCAGTGGTAACCCTTTCAACTGATTTGGCTATCAAGGGCGACCGGTGTTTCGATTTCCTCTCTTTATCGCGATGACGCTGATAATCGCTTTCGGCGGCGGGATACTCGTTTCGCTTTATTCGCTGAATGCGACCGCGGGCTTCGGCGCCATCAAGCTCGGCGCGTGGGAGGCGTTTCCGGAGTTGCAGACGGAGAATGCCGATCCTTATGCGAAGTCGCACCGGGCGCGCGCAGGCCGGCTGCTTTATGGGTCGGCCGAGGGGTTGATGTTCACCGCCAAGGTGGATGACGCCGGCAATCGGCTGGAGGCGGGGTGCAGCTACCGGATTACGGGGCAGACGCCGCCGGCACGGATCTGGACGCTGTTCACATCTGATAATTCCGGCAATCCGGCCTCGTTGCAGCCGGGGCTGCCGGGTGCGCTCAATTCGTGGACGGTGCTGCGCCAGCCGGACAGCAGCTTCACCATCGACATCTCGACCCGGGCGCGGCCGAACAACTGGCTGGCCCTTCCGGCGGCCGGCACGTTTCAGCTGGTGCTGACGCTGTTCGACACGCCGACGGCCGGCAGTTCCGGCGTCATCGATCTGGCGATGCCGAAGCTTGAGAAGACTGGGTGCGGCAATGCTTAGGGTCCTGTTCGCACTTCTGGCCGGCCTTTTCGGCGCCGCTTTGCTGCATCTCGTCATCATCCTGTCGCTGCCGCATTTCACCGGCAAGGACGCGGCGACGCGCGTCGCCTCCGAAGGCGATCTCGACACGTTCTACCTGCTCGGAGGTACCGAGGACACGGCGGGGCTTTCCAACGACGATCCCTTCGTGCGCACCGCCGTCTGTTCCTTCGATATCGAGGAGAACCCGGTGCGGTTCACGGCCAGGGGCAACGTGCCCTTCTGGTCTATCGCGCTGTTCGACGATGCGTCGAACGAGATTTTCAGCATGAACGACCGGACCTCGGTCGGCGGCGCGGTGGATATATTGATCGGCAGTCCGATCCAGCTCACCGAATTGCGCAAGTCGCTGCCGCAGGAGCTTCAGAGGACGATCCTGGTCGAGACGACGCGGTCGGGCGGATACGCGGTTTTGAGAACGCTGGCGCCGCAGACAAGCTTCGACGCGGCGGCCAAGAGCTTCCTGTCGGAAGCCGGTTGCGAGGAATTCGCTCCCTCTAACTAATGTCTTACTTACCCTTCGAGCGCGAGGCGCGGCGAACGGCCGTGGGCTTGTCGGGGTCGGTCAGGCGTTCGTAGCGCACGCCTGTGTAAAGCAGGATCTGCGCTTCGAGCGGCGATCCTTCCACGCTTGATGATCTTTCCTTGCGGCCTGGCGTCCGAGATAGACGATCAGCCAATGCGATGACTATTGCCATTGTCGTCTCCCTGCACTGCCCGAGACGGATGAAGCTTAGATCTCACCCTGCCCGCCTGCGCGGACCGGCGCACCCTTGGCCGGTTGCACCGGCATCGGGTCATTCGCGCCTTTCTCACGGCATATCGTGAACAATACCGTGATGCGTATGATGGCGCCCCTCTCGAGGAGCGCGTTCTGCTTCCCGGATTGAGACAGACGGTGGTTAACAGAATATTAAAATTCGGCCGCAGAATCCTTGTCGATCGACGTCTCCATTAAAACGCAGGGGCCCGCCCTTTGGTTGCATGCCGAGCGCAAAGATTCGCCGTTTCCATCGGTCGCAAATTTTAGCTTTAAATCATATAGTTAGCGATACAGCGCCAGACACGGGCTCCGCCATCACCGATGTTGCAAATTTACCTCACAAAAATATTAATTGCGGTTCGCCGAGATGCCGCTAAGGTCGCATTATCGGCTGCAGGGCAAAACGCGGCCGACCCTGGATTTGATCCGGGGACTGGGTCTGACGGTTAACCAGGGTGGGCAGACAGATGTCTCTGATGATTGGGTCGACATTTTCGCCTGAGGATCTCGATATATTGCGCCACGCGCTGGATGCCTGGTGCGCGGAAAAGCGTATCGACATCAAGAGCTCGAAGGCGCAGGTCGCCGCCTCCACGGCGCTCGATCTCTACCAGTCCGGCTATGATGATCCCGACAAGCTGCTCACCGCGCTGCGCGGACACCGGGCGCTTTGAGCCGTCCATACAAGTCACCCACATCACTCGTTTAACGGGCACCGAACGGGCAGGCGGACGCCGCGCATGGTGATGTTGCACAGCACCATTTCGGGACGATTCCCCTCAAATCTTCAGCAACGGTTAACCGTGTCCCTGTAGGATTTGTTCATATCCCGTATGTGGTAGAGGCGTCTTCGCGTCCAGGCCAGCGGCATCTCTCTAGCGTGTTCAGGGTGTGTTTTGTGCGTGACCGGTTTCGAGACCTAGAGGCCCCCTCCGCGAGCCGGAAGAAGGACGTGGTTCTCATGGCGACAGTGAGCAGTTTCGAGGGATTGCAGCCGCCGACCCGATCGGAGCTTCGCCAGTTCGCCGAATTGTTCACCCCCCTCTTCGTCGCCTCCTCCGATGACGCCAAGCGCCAGGCCGTGGCAGCACTCTCGCAATGCGCCGCTATCCCGCAGGCCGTCGCACTGTTCATCGGCTGCCAGCCGATCGCCATCTCCGCCCCCTTCCTGATCTCCTCGCCCGCGATCGACGACGATACGCTGATCACCGTTGCCCGCACGCAGGGTGTCGAGCACATGCGCGCGATCGTCAGCCGCGATGCGCTGTCGCCGCGGGTGATCGACGTGCTTGTCGGGCTGCGCCATGCCGCGCCGAAGCGGCAGGTGGAGACGATCGAACCGGCACCCGCCGTCGACAGAGCCGAGGTCGCCGAAGCGCTGGCAAGCGCGGCGATGCCATACGTTGAGCCGGCCAGCCAGGAACGGCCGGCCGCTGTTGCTGAGACGACGAGCGTAAGGGTCGAGATCAGCGAACCGGTTGCCGTGGGTGTCGAGCCTGTCACGCCTGTGGTTGTCGAGGCTGCGCCCGTGGTCAACACGGTGGTGGTCGCGGCTCAAGAGGCTGCACCTTTGGTCACCGACATGGCGTCCGTGACCACCGAAATAGCGTCCGTCGTCACCGAGACGGTATCCGTTGTTGTCGCTGCGCCTGTTGCCGTCGAAGTGCAAACCATAGCCGTCGAAACCGACGCCGAGGTCGCGGTCGCGGTCGTCGAGACGATCGTCGTCCATCCCGTCGAGCCGACGCAGACCGCCGAGGCACCGCCTGCCGAACCCGAGCAGCAGGGCGTTCAGTCGACAGCTTCCCCTGCCCCGGCCGAGACCGCCGAGACGCCCGCCAACGGCGGCGCGCGCGAGGAAGAGGTTCGCGATACGCTGCGTGGCCTGGCGCGCCATCTCGGTCGCGACGATAGCGACCGGCTCGGCCTCCGCACCCTTTCGACGCTGCAATCGGCCCTTTTGGTGCGCTTTGCCCGCAGCCGCGAGGCGGTGGCCTTCGCGACCGCCCTTGCCGATACGCTGTCGGCCAGCCGCTGGCTTGCCGAGCGCATCATGCTCGACACCTCGGGCCAGCAGATGGCAACGACGCTGACCAGCATCGGCATGGATTTTTCCGATGCCGTCTTCGTTCTCGAAAAACTCTATCCGCATCTGGCCGAGGCGCAGCACAGCGTTACCCGCGCCTGGATGGTGCTCGATGCGCTGGATCCGGAAGAGTGCCGCGACCGCGTCGAGGCATGGCGCCGCGCCGACAGCTATACCTATCTGCCGGAACAGGCGCCGGCCGCGCCCGTTCAGACCACACACACCCGCGCCGTCCACCAGCCGCCCGCACGCGCCATGCGGCTCGTCGGACGTTCGCGCTAAAGTCGATCAGAGACGGCCGTCGCGTTCCTTAGCGAGGGGCACGATATCGGCGACATCATCGGCTTCGAGCTCGACGATCCAGAGGTCGTTGTCGAACTTGCGCTCGCGCTCCAGCATCGTCCTCACCTCCTCAGCGTCCTTGCGCTCGAGCCTGATCTCGAACAGCCGCTCGCCGCTGGCTTCCTCGTCGAAGAAGCTCTGCGGCGCGGGGCAATAAAGCGTCTCGGAACCATCGCGAAAATGCTGGCGGATAAAGACCGCGCCAGCCTCGTCGGCCCCCTTCTTCTCGACGGCGGCGAAATCGCCTTTGGCGAAGACACGGCGCAGCAGCGCGGATACGAAGATGTCGGTGCGAAGTCTCATGCAGGCGGTATAGACCTGTGAGCGCGGAGCCGCAACGCCGCGGCCATCTGACGCCGCTCAGAGTGCGCCGATGTCCTTGAGCTTCTTCAGCACCGCCTCGCTGGGCTCGCCGTTTTCAGGCAGGTTGTAGTGCTTCTGGAAGTGGCGGATGGCGACGCGGGTTTGTTCGCCGACGACGCCGTCGACGCCGACATTGGTGTAGGCCATGTTGGCGAGGCCCTGCTGGATCTTCAGGACCAGATCGACGCTGTTCAAGGTCGAGGACGGCGAGGTCGATGGGGTTGCGGCGGCGCGGGCGACGGAGGTCTGCCTGGCCGGAACTGGTTCCAGTGCGTTTTTCGGGGCGGAGATCTTCTGGACCGGGACCTGTCTGACCGGCACCTGGGCTGTCGGAGCCGAAACCGGGGCGGGCTTGGGGGCCACCTTTGGCGTTGGCGCGGTCTTGACCTGGTGTTCGGCGCTGCGGATGGCTGCGGCTACAGGGTCTTCGGCAAGCGCCTGGGCCGAGACATCCTCGCGCGGGCGCTCTGTGGGAATTGCGGACGGGCCGATGGCGTCGGTTCTGAGTGCTGCCAGCACTTCGGGCGTGGCGTCGCCGCTCTGCGGCATGCCGACGGTTTCCTCGAAGAACAGGATGGCGGCGCTGGTGCGCGGGCCGATGACGCCGTCGGGCGCACCGTTATAGAGGCCGCGGCGGACGAGTTCGGCCTGGATGTCCATGACCAGCTGATTGGCGGGCTGGCCGGCCAAAGGCGCCGGCGGCACGGCGTTGGTGGTCTCGGCGCTATTTGCCTCGCCCTCACCCTCGCGCTCGATCTTGAAGGTGGTGACCTCGCCGGTGTGTTCCTCGACCGGGGGGCGGCCGATCAGCGCGCTCGGAAACAGGCTGTCGCGGGTGCGCAGGAACGGGTGCGGGTGCACGCCCGGCTGATACCAGAGCGCATTGGCGGCGACGAAGGAGAAGATGACGAGGAAGGCGGCCGTGCCGCCCGTGATCGATGGATTACGGCCGATGACGCCGCCGAGCACGCCAATGCCCTGCAGCCCCAAACCGCCAACGGCGGCAGCCCCGGTGAGAAGAAGGCTCGCCTTCTGCCTGCCCCTCTTTCCCTTAGGCGATTTTCGCTTGCTCGCGGCCATCGAAAAGCCCCTCTTCCAAGATGTCGGTCATGCCAGTCGACGCTTTCAGCCGCGGCGGAAACTCGACCGGGTGATTGGCCGAGAGATCCATGACGGGAACGCCGGAGCCATCCGCCGCAATCGAGATCGTGATGATGGTGCCGGAGCCCGGCGTGCTGGCGATGGCGAAATCGCCGCCATGCAGCGCGACCAGGCCCTTGACCAGCGACAGGCCGAGGCCCGTGCCTTCGAACCGGCGGGTGTAATCGTTCTGGATCTGCACGAAAGGCTGGCCGAGCAGCTGCAGCTTGTCGGCCGGAATGCCGATGCCGGTATCGGAGACGCAGAGCGTCAGGATGCCGTCGCGCACCGAGGCGTCGAGCGAGATCGCGCCGCCGGCTTCGGTGAACTTGACGGCGTTGCCGACCAGATTGATGAGGATCTGCTGGATGGCGCGCTGATCGGCCACGACCTCGTCGAGACCGCGTTGGATGCGGCTCGTCAAAGACACGCCCTTGGTCTTGGCCTGCAGCCCGAGCATGGCCTCGCAGGAGCGCACGACGGTTGCGATATCGAAAGGCTCCAGCACCAGCTCGTAGCGGCCGGCCTCGATCTTGCTCATGTCGAGCATGGTGTTGACGACGGACAGCAGGTGCGCGCCGGAATCGCGCACAAGGCCGACATACTCGCGCTGGCGCTCATTGGCGAGCTTGCCGAAATACTCGCCGATCAGGATATCGGAGAAGCCGAGAATGGCGTTGAGCGGCGTGCGCAACTCGTGGCTGACGGCCGCGAGGAACCGCGACTTGGCGTCATTGGCCGAGCGGGCATCGGCGGCATGGGCTTCGGCCTCGACGCGGAGAAGATGCTCGGCGGAGACATCGCGCAGCTGGGCGACGACGCTGATCAGTGCGCCATCGCTGTCGCGGCGCGCGGTGAGATCGGTTCTGAGATGGGAGAACTGGCGATTGTCGACCGAGACCGACGGACGCTCGAGCCGAAGATCGACGGCCGCCTGCTCCTCGCCCTGGCGCAGCTGGTCGAGCGCCTGGAGGAAGAGGATGCGGTCGGAGACGTGGATCTGCTCTATGAAGCCGCGACCGTCAGGCGCGCGCATCCAGGCGAGATAATCGCGCTTGTCGCGGCCGCCGACATTGACGACGGAACCCTGCGGATCGAGAAACAGGATGAGGCCGGCCGAGGCTTCCATGAAGAACTCTTCAGCCGACTGGGTGGCGACACCCGAGGTGACGATGCTCTGGCGCGACAGCGCGATGCTGCCGACGGCCGAAAACAGGAAACCGCCGACGACGGCGGCGACGCCAGCCGGAAGGGCGACGGCCGGGCTGGTGACGATGGAGAGAGCGGCGGGGGCGACGACAAGTGCTGCCGAAGACAGGAGCGCAAGCCGGCGCAGGATGGTCAGCTCGCGCTCACGCACCGCGGCACTTCCTCCCGTCCGGGAGAGCCAGCGATCCGCCGCCCGGTCCACGAGGGCTGTCGCCCGATCCACGATGTCACTCAATACAAGCACGCAATACCCGCCCTAAAAAGGCTCTTCACAGAGGCCCAAGAATAGGCCCCGGGCGCTTAAGGAAAGAATAAGGGAAAGTGCCGCTCGCCAGCCGGAAAGCGTGAAAAGTCCCATTTTGGGCCACCGGAAGGGCCCTTTGTTTTTTACGGTTAACAGCGAGTAAGCGACGGATTTCGCTCATTTTTCGGCAAGTCGTTAACGCTTGGGGCGAACGCGCTTCAAGGAAAGCCTGCAATTACAGGAGGTGGCTCATGGCATGCTTAACGCCAATGGCTACAATTCGACCGAAATGCGCCGAATGCGGTTTCGATTAAAATTTGAACTAAATTTGACGCAAATGCCACCGAGTTTCGAAAACCGGCATTCGCAAGTTTTGGCTAGGGTGAAATCACACCGGAAGACGGACCTGATTCGGCGGCAAGACCGAGCGGGAAAACAGGATGGGCAACGAACATGTGGTTTCTATTCAAATCATCGATCTGGCTCGGGCTTCTCTTCGTCGCCTTGTCGTTCTTCAGCGGCGAGCGCCAGACGAACACGCAGACCGGATCGACATTGCAGATTGCAGACGCTTTCGTCGCCGTGACCGGCGCCTATGACTATCTGAGCGGCATGTGCGGCGAGAAGCCCGAGGTTTGCGCCAAGGGCGCCAACACGCTCGGCGTGCTCGGCGAGCGGGCACGCTCCGGCGCCCTCGTTGCCTTTGAACTGCTCGACAGCAAGTTCGGCAGCGGCAAGAGCGCCACGGTTGCAACGACCGCGACGCCTTCCGTTGGCCTGGCGCCTGCGACGGCCGTAGAGCCGGCAACGGCAGCCGCTCCGCAGCAGCTGCGCGATGACCGCACCGTGGCGCTGAACCAGCCGATGCCTTACCGCCCGCCTGTCGACGACGGCGAGGACAGCCCGGCCGCCGCCCATGTCGCGACCGACCGGGTCACGACCGGCACCATTCCGCTGCCGACCCCGCGTCCGGCGATCTAACGAATTCCGCGGCCACCGCCGCACCCAAAGCTTGCACCGGCGCCGGCCAATGGCCCCGCCCTGTGCCTGACGTGCCTGCCCTGTTTATTCTTCAGCAATTTGCTGCGCCGCGAGGATGCCCATCCTTCGCGGCGTTTCTTTTTAACAGTTCAAATCTGGCCGCATCTCCCCTATATGATCGGGAGACAACGAAAGGCCATTTGCATGACGTCCCTCGATCAGATCATCGACGATTTCACCTTCCTGGACGACTGGGAAGATCGCTATCGCTATGTGATCGAACTCGGCAAGGCGCTGCCTGATCTCGCGGACGAGAAGAAGACCTCATCAAACAAGGTGATGGGCTGCGCGAGCCAGGTGTGGCTGGTGACGCATGTATCCGACGACAGCGACAATCCCGTGATGACCTTCGAGGGCGATTCCGACGCGCATATCGTGCGTGGGCTGGTGGCGATCGTGCTTGCCACCTATTCCGGCAAGACGGCTTCCGAGATCGCCGCATTGGATGCCTTCGAGGTATTCGGAAAGATGGGCCTTGTCGAGAACCTCTCGGCGCAGCGCTCCAACGGGCTGCGCTCGATGGTCAACCGCATCCGCGAGGAAGCGCGGCTGCGGGCGGCGGCGTAACGCCAGCCTCTCTTTTCAGATTGAACGATCAGGACCAGAGTTCCGGGCGATAGTCCGGCGCGCCCCAATGCTCCATGCGCGGGCGGCGGGATGGCGGTTGCGGGTTATAGTGGCGCGAGAGCGCCATGAGTGCCGTGCGCAGCATCAGCTTGGCGGAGCGCACCGGCCATTGCCGCTCGCGCTCGACCGTCTCCAGCCCCTTCATGAAGCAGCAGACATCCAGCGCCACGCCCGACAGCTCCGGCCCCAGCGCCTCCAGCGCGCGGTTGACGGCAAGGCGGGCAGCGACGGCGCTGTCGGTCAGATCCGCCATGCCGCCGCGTCCGCCGCTGGCGCGGCTTGAGAGCCGCGGTTCCCAGGAGGCGGTGACGCGCGGCTGCAGTTGGGCACGGGTGAAATCGGCGTGCAGCCTCTCACCGGCCTTGATCGCGGCCTCGGGCATGAAGGCAGCGCCGTCGCGGTCCTTCAGACGCTCGAGACTGGCGAGCGGCGATTCATCCTTGTTGACCCGCAACCGCCTGACGACGCCGTCAACCTCCCGGGCGCTCATCTCGATATCCACGTGCTGGGTGAGAAAGGCCTCCTCCGCCTCGGCGGCAGCGCGGCGCAGATAGGCGCGGGCCTGATTGGATGCGCGCAGCAGATCACCCTGCTCCTCGATGAGGCCGGAGGCGCGGGCTTCGGTGATCAAGCTCAAGGGAAAGCCGGCGGCCGTTCCGTCCGCGAAGATGAGGTCGATATCGCTCCCCTCGCCCTGCTGGCGGCGTGCCTCACCGCGGATCAGCAGCTTCAGCAGTCTCACCATCGGGGCCAGCTTCGTCTTCGTCTTTGGGGATTTACTCATGGCCGTAGCCTCCGCCGGACCGGAAGATGGAATTCACCGTGCGTTCGACGGCGGCGACGAACTCGTCATAGGCGGGATCGTCGCGGCGATCCTCGACCACGTGGCAGGCATGGCTGACCGTGGTGCGATCGCGGCCGAAGCCGGTGCCGATCTCATGCAGCGGGATCTGCAGCGCGACATGGCAGACGTACATGGCGATCTGCCTGATATGGCAGAGCGTGCGGCGGCGGTCGCGGCGCATCTGCACGCGCTGGCCGGCGATCATCACCATCTCGGTCGTGACTTCCTGGCAGATGCGGCAGACGGCGCGCACGGCATCCGTGGCGGACTGTGGGCGATCGTCCCTTGAGAGGGTGGTCTGCTCTTCCCCATAAAGCGGGGACAGCGGCGCATTCGCGGCGCCGGGCGGGGAAAAATGTCCAATCGGCATATGAATACTCCTATGAATAGGAATTAATTCATACACGCTATACAGGAACGAGGATAAACGAAAGCGCGCCTTGATCGATTTCGGCTGATTTCGCTCACGAATTTTAACGAGGATTGAAATTATTTGGGATTATTTTCCTCGCATCTCAAATCCCAGACACGAAAAAGCCGGGCTCTCGCCCGGCTGATCGTGATCGTTCAATGCGACAAATCTATCAGCCGCGGCCGCGCTTGCGGCGCTGGCCGAGACCCATTTCCTTGGCAAGGCGCGAGCGCGCCTCGGCATAGGCAGGCGCTACCATCGGGTAGTCGACCGGCAGATCCCATTTTTCGCGATATTCTTCAGGCGAGAGGCTGTGGTGAGTCATCAGATGGCGCTTGAGCGACTTGAAATTGCCGCCGCACTCGAGGCAGGTGATCTGCTCATCCTGGACGGATTTGCGCACAGAGACAGCAGGCTTCTGCTTTTCAACGACAGCCATGGCCGGTGTCGGCGTCGATGTGTTGCTCAACGCCGAATGCACGTCCGAAATAAGATTGGCGAGGTCGCCAACCGGCACGACGTGGTTGCTGACATACGCTGCGACGATATCCGCGGTAAGCTCGACCAGCAATTCTGGCCCGCTTCCGGCTGCAGTATCCGTCATATTTCGTTTCTCCTGTTTGCATGCTCAAAAGGTCTAGAGCCTCCTTGGCTCAAGACCGCTATCGTAGAGCGAACAGCAAAAAACTCAGTCTGCGGCTACATGTTTCGAAAAACTGAAATCCACCCCTAGATTCCTGAGGCCGAAACCCGTTCTTATACTGCCTGATCTTGCATTAGTACGCACACACCCGCACACGACCCTCAATTAAACATTGAAATTCAAAGCGACCGAGGAATTATGCAATGTGATTCTAATTCAATATCAGAACTCTACTTGAGCATCAATTATCACCGTTTTGCGAAAACGCCAATTAATATTTCATATATATCCGTCAAAAAACGCCTCTATCCCAAGAATTAGTATAGCGCGAAGGAAACATTAATCATCCTCACATCTGCTTAAAACTGCAAAAAACTGCTTAAAATCTTGAATATATGGCACTCTTACCTTTCAAGAAGATCGTCGCGCACCGAAGGCGGTAACAGACGATAACCTGTCTTGTGTGCCGCCCTGGCCAAAAGATGAGCGGCGACCGGAGCCGTCAGTATAAAAAACACGAAACCAGCAAGCGAACGTGCAAATACCGCGATTTCTCCTGATTCGATGCCGGCCGCAAATAATAACAGACCCGAGCCAACCGTTCCGGCTTTCGAGGCGGCATGCATGCGCGTGTATAAATCCGGCAATCTGACAATACCAAGGGCCGCCACCAGCGCGAAAAGCGCGCCCGACAAGAGCAGCACGGAAACGACGATGGCGATGACGTAGTCCATCATGTCCTGTCCTTCTTCGTCTTGCGCGCGGGCGTGGTCTTGATCTTCAACTTGGTATCGCTCTTCACCTTCGCATCAGGCTTTTTCGAGGCCGGGCGGACGGTTTTATCCGTTTGCGCCGCCATCGGTCCAGCCGAACCCGGCAGCGGGCCGCGCGACAGAACGAAGCGGGCGAAGGCGACAGTGGCGAGAAAGCCGACGAGGCCGAGCGAAATGGCGATATCGATATAGAGCGCAAAGCCGGTCTTGACGGCGACGACGGCGAGGAAGCCGATCGCCGTGCCGGACAGCGTATCGAGCGCCAGGATGCGGTCCGGCAGGGTCGGCCCGACAATGACCCGCCAGGATGCGACGAGGAAGGTGACGGCGAGGATCACGAGGGCCACGGATGCCGAGATGGAGACGATCGCGTCGGGCGTCATCGAAACGCCTCCATGATCTTGCGCTCGAAGCCATTGGCGATGTCGCGCCTGATCGAATCCGGATCGGCGCAATCGAGCGCATGGGCGTAGAGCGTCTTGCGGTCATCGGAGACATCGACCGACAGCGTTCCCGGCGTCAGGGTGATCATGTTGGCGAGCAGCGTGATCTCGAAATCGCGGTCGACGGTGAGCGGAAAAGCGAAGATGCCGGGCTTCAGGTTCATCTTGGGGCTGAGCACGGTCGTCGCCACCTTGATGGCGGACATGGCGAGCTCCTTGAGAAACAGCAGCGCCAGCGCGGTGATCGCCCAGAGCCGCCAGAGATAGGCCTTGGCTCCGAAGGGTTCGCGCACGAGGAAGAGCGCCAGCGCGCCGAGCGCGAAGCCGAGGACGAGATTGTGGGCCGAGGTGCTGCCGCTGAGTGCTGCCCAGGCGATCGCCAGCAGGAGATTGAGAAGCAAGGCGATCATGGCGCGACGCCTCCCGGGAAGACGGATTCGATATAGGGATAGGGATCGGTGAGCTCGGTGGCGACGGATTGCGTCAGCGCCAGCAGCCGCTCGGGCAGCAGGCCGAAGCCGACGATGAAGGCGACTAGAAGCAGGAGCGGCAGCATCGTACGCCAGCCGGTGGCGACATGGGTTTCAGCGCTTTCGGTGGCCGGGCGCCAATAGGCGAGCAGGAAGACGCGGCCGAAGCAGATCGTTGTCAGGAAGCCGCTGACCAGGACGGCCGCCGCCAGCCACCAGGCGCCGACATCGAGCGAGGACTTGACGAGGATGAGCTTCGGCCAGAAGCCGGAGAACGGCGGCAGGCCGCAGGCGGCAAAGAAGAGGATGAGCGAGATGGCGGCGAAGAGGCCATTGCGGCGATAGAGACCGCCAAGCCTCGTCAGCGAGAAACTGCCGCCGAGAAAGGCCATCTGGCCGGCCGCGAGATAGAGTGCCGTCATCAGCAGCATGGAATGCAGCGCGTAGAAGACGGTGCCCGACAGTGCGCCTGTCGTGCCGATGGCGATGCCGATCAGCATGTTGCCGATGCCTGATATGACGACATAGCCGAGCAGCTTTCTAACATCATCCTGCGCCAGCGCCCCGAGCGCGCCGAGAATGGCGGTGACGGCACCCGTGATCGCGATCAGCAGGCTGAGCTCCTCGCGCTCCAGCGGCAGCAGCATCACAAGCACGCGGATCAGCGCGTAGATGCCGACCTTGGTGAGCAGGCCGGCAAAGAGCGCCGACACGACGATGCGCGGGGTGTGATAGGAGGCCGGGAGCCAGAAATTGACCGGAAAGGCGGCCGCCTTCATGGCGAAGGCGAGCAGGAAGAGAGCCGCCAGCGTGGTCAGCGGCGCGGTGTCGCTGAGTTCGCCTGCCTTAGTAGCGATATCGGCCATGTTGAGCGTGCCGAAGATGGCATAGAGGATGCCGACGGCGATCAGGAACAGCGTGGTGCCGAGGAGATTGAGGACGGCGTATTTCATCGCGCCGTCGATCTGCTTGCGCTCGGAGCCCAGGATCAGCAGGCCGAAGGACGAGATCAGCAGCACCTCGAACCAGACATAGAGATTGAAGATGTCGCCGGTAAGAAACGCGCCGGTGACGCCGGCCATCAGCATCATGAGAAACGGGAAGAAGCCGTAGCGCCGGTTGGTGTCGTCGATATCGGAAAGCGCGTGGATGGCGCCAGCCAAGGCCGCGATCGCCGCCGTCAGCGCCATGACGGCGGAGAGCGTGTCGACGGTGAACGCGATGCCGAACGGCGGCAGCCAGCGGCCCATGACCATGGTGAGCGGGCCTTCGGCCATGACCTTGACGAGGAGTGCCGCGTCGAGCGCGACGAGCAGCGCGAGGCCGGGGATGGCGAGCCAGGCTTGAAGGCGGACGGAGCCGCGGGCCATCAGGAGGATGGCGCCGAGCGTGATGCAGAACGCTACCGGGGCGATGACGAGCCAGTGGGCGATCGGCACGGGGGATGTGACGAGGGCTGCGGAGAGGTCGGCGATGGGTTGGGTGGGGGTGGCCATTTAGGGGGTGGCCTCGCATGGGCGTGGTGCGGGTGGGCGTGGTGCGGATACACCCCCCTCTGTCCTGCCGG
>NZ_DDHH01000182.1:11986-17131 GCF_002338015.1 Rhizobium sp. UBA1881 | reverse complement strand
CCAGCCAATCTCCCCACCTGTGGGGGAGATGCCCGGCAGGGCAGAGGGGGGCGTACACCCACCAGCGCCAGCTCACTCACTCCGAAGAGCCTTATTTCCCCGCAAACATGTCCGTCGCCCGGATCAGCCTGTCGAGGATGCCCGGCTCGGAATAGGCATGCCCCGCACCCTCGATCAGGTGGAAATCCGCTTTCGGCCAGGCCTTGTGCAGCGCCCAGGCATATTTGGCCGGGCAGGACATGTCGTAGCGACCGTGGACGATAAGGCCGGGAATGTCCTTCAGCTTGTGGGCGTCGCGCAGAAGCTGACCTTCCTCCATCCAGCCGGCATTGACGAAGAAGTGGTTCTCGATGCGCGCGAAGGCATAGGCGAACTCGGCGTCCTCGAACTTGCCGCTGGTCGAAGGCTCCGGCATCAGCGTGATCGTCTCGCCTTCCCAGATGCTCCAGGCCTTGGCCGCTTCCAGCCGCACCGCCTTGTCTTCGTGCGTGAGCCGACGATGATAGGCATGCATCATCTCATGCCGCTCGTTCTCACGGATCGGCGCGACGAAGCGCTCCCACTTGTCCGGGAACATCTCGGAAACGCCGAACTGATAGTACCAGTCGAGCTCGGCCTTCGTCAGCGTGTAGATCCCGCGCACGATCAGCTCCGACACCCGCTCCGGATATTTCTCGGCATAGGCGAGCGCCAGCGTCGAGCCCCAGGAACCGCCGAAGACTTGCCACTTCTCGGCGCCCGCCATCTCGCGCAGCCGCTCTATGTCGGCAACGAGATGCCAGGTGGTGTTGGCGTTGAGATCGGCATGCGGCGTCGAGCGGCCGCAGCCGCGCTGGTCGAACAGCGTCACGTCGTAAAGCGCGGGATCGAATAACCGGCGATGGCTCGGCGCGATGCCGCCGCCGGGACCGCCATGCAGGAACACGGCCGGCTTTGCGCCCGGCGTGCCGCATCGTTCCCAATAGATCACATGCCCGTCGCCCACATCGAGATGGCCCGATGCATAGGGTTCGATTTCGGGATAGAGCGTTCTGAGGACTTCGGTCATATTTTCACGCCTTGGGCTGGCCAGATATTGGTATCGTGATCGGGATGCTGGAAGGAGATGATCGCCTCCTGCCGCGCGTAGAAATCGGGGTCGGTATGAACCGGCTGGTCGAAGATCGTCTCGACCCAGGGGATGCGCGCCTCGTAGTTGACCTGGACCTGCGGCGCGAGATCGCTGCGATCGTCGAAAGTGCCGATCGCAAGCTCGAGCCCGCCGGGATGCCTGTAGATCATCGGCGTGCCGCAATCCTTGCAAAACCCGCGCTCGATGTTGACGGATGACTGGAAATAGCTCGGCGCGCCGCGCGTCCATTCCATGCCTTCCTCCGGCGTCGTCACCAGCGCCGAGAAAAACCCGCCGAACTGCTTCTGGCACATGCGGCAATGGCAGATCGACGGTCGCCCGAGCTTAGCTGAGATACGAAAACGCACTGCGCCGCATTGGCATCCGCCGGTTCGGATGGGTTCGCTCATGATGATGCTCCAGATGGCCATTCGGCCGTGTCGTGGTCGGGATGTTGATGGTTGCTCGCGGCAATCGCATTTTCGCGATCGGGCGTCTCTTCGTCGCGTTCGACAGGCAGGCTGTCGAGGTCGTGAAACCAGCGCATCTTGCGCCCGGTATTCGATTGCGCCACCGGCTTGACCGCCTGCGGATCGTCGAGCGTGCCGAGAACGAGATTGATGAAGTCAGCCTCGGGTATGTCGTAAAACAGCGGCGTCCCGCAGGCCGCGCAAAAGCCACGCCGCACGAGATCGGAGGATTGAAACCACGCCGGCTCCCCGCGCGTCAGCGTAAACTCGGATCGCTTCGCGGCCGCCAGTGGCATGAAGTAGTTGCCGGAGGCCTTCTGGCACATGCGGCAATGGCACAGATGCGGATAGCCGAGTTCGCCCGCCGCGCGATAACGAACCGCGCCGCACTGGCATCCCCCACTCATCGCCGCTGTTGTGCTCACGGACGCTTTTCCTCGGGCCAGGTTGCGGTGTCGTGGTCAGGATGCTGGTAGGAAACGAGATCGAGCACGAAGGGTGCCGCCTCGGCATCGTCTTCGGTTACGCGCGCCGGCAGTTCGTGCAGATGGTCGACGAAATCGATCTTGCGCTCGGTGCCGAACTGGATGACGGGCGGGAGTGCCGAGGGTTCGTCGAAGGCACCGGCGGCAACTGCGATCCCGTCCGGCGCCTCATAGGTCAGCGGCGTGCCGCAATCGGCGCAAAAGCCGCGCTCGACGACGTTCGACGATTGAAACCGCTTCCGCTCGCCCCGCGTCCATTCAAGCTCGGCGCCACGCACCGACACCAGCGGCGCATAATAGGCGCCGAAGGCCTTCTGGCACATGCGGCAGTGACAGATCGAGGAGTCCTTGAGCGTTCCCTCGACCCGGAAACGGATCGCGCCGCACTGGCAGCCGCCAGTGTAGGTTGAGGTCATGAGCTGTGCCTTCCTATGATCGTGAGGATATGCAGGCAGACATTGTCGATATCGCGCAGGACGTCGTCGTTCCAGAAGCGCAGGACTGTCCAGTGATCCGCTTCTAGGCGACGGGTCCTTGCTTCGTCATAGACAGCGTTCGGCTCGCGCGCGTGCTGCCAGCCATCGATCTCGACGATAAGCCGATGTTGGGGGCAGGCGAAATCGACGATGAAGCCGGCGACCGGGACCTGTCTGCGAAAGCCGAGGCCCATCAGCCGGTGGGCGCGCAGTTCGTTCCAGAGCTTCAGTTCAGCTTCGGTCAAGGCCTTGCGCATGCGCTTTGCATTGGCGCGGCGCTGCGGGGGAACGGGGGCATGGGTCATTGCATGCTCCTTCGCTAGCGCAGCGGGCGTGTTACCCCCCTCTGTCCTGCCGGACATCTCACCCACAAGGGGGGAGATTGGATAGTAGCGATCGCTCGTCCCAACGCAACGTTGAGCGAACTCGAAGCGTTGATGGCTGGGCGATGCGGCCACGCCCAGCCGATCTCCCCCCTTGTGGGGGAGATGCCCGGCAGGGCAGAGGGGGGTATCGCAGGCCGCAGCGCTGACCATGACTACCGCTTCACCTCCCACGTCGTCACCCGCTCGCCGGTCGCCGCATCCTTGCCGTCCTTCAGTTGCACGCCCTCGGCCAGCAGCGTGTCGCGGATCTTGTCGGCTTCGGCGAAGTTTTTGGCCTTCAGCAGTTCCAGCCGCGCCTTCACGCGTCGGTCGATCTCGATCGCCACCGCCTCGTCGATCTCAGCCATCTCCGGCAGAAGCCCGAGCAGGGCGGCACTGGCGGCGTAGGTCGGCAGCAGCGATTTGTCGGCGTTGGCTTCCTGTGCCAGCGCATGCAGCGCCTGCACGGCAGCCACCGTGTTGAGATCGTCGCGGAGCGCGCCGAGGACCACCTCAGACGGTGCGGCGTCGCCGGCGTCCGCCGCCGGCCACTTTGCTAGCAGGCGTTCGGCCTCTTCGAGCCGCTTGATCGAGAAATCGATCGGCTCGCGGTAATGCGTCATCAGCATCGCGAGACGCAGCACGGCGCCCGGCCATTTGCGACCACCGAATTTCTCCGTTGCCAGCAATTCGTTGATGGTGATGAAGTTGCCTTCCGACTTCGACATCTTGCGGCCTTCGACCTGCACGAAGCCGTTGTGCATCCACACATTCGCCATCACCTCGGTGCCATGCGCGCAGCGCGACTGGGCGATCTCGTTTTCATGGTGCGGGAAGATCAGGTCGAGCCCGCCGCCATGGATATCGAAGACGTCGCCGAGATAGCGCTGGCTCATTGCCGAGCACTCGATATGCCAGCCGGGACGGCCACGGCCCCAGGGGCTTTCCCAGCCGGGTTCGCTGTCGCTGGAGGCCTTCCAGAGAACGAAGTCGCCGGGGTTCTTCTTGTGCGCGTCGACCGCGATGCGGGCTCCCGCCTGCTGTTCGTCGAGCGGCCGCTTCGAAAGCTGCCCGTAATCGGCCATCGACTTGGTGTCGAACAACACCTCGCCCTCGGCCTCATAGGCGTGCCCACGTGCAATCAGCCGCCCGATGATCTCGATCATCTGAGCGATATTGTCAGTCGCGCGCGGCTCCACGGATGGCTCCAGGCAGCCGAGTGCCGCCACGTCCTCGTGAAACTGCCGCGCCGTCTTCTCGGTCACGGCATGGATCGCGTCGTTGAGCGAGAGGCTCGGATGATCGCGCAGCGCCCGAGCATTGATCTTGTCGTCGACGTCGGTGATGTTGCGCGCATATGTGACGTGGTCGCCGCCATAGACATGCTTCAGCAGCCGGAAGAGCACGTCGAAGACGATGACGGGGCGGGCGTTGCCGATATGGGCGAAGTCATAGACGGTGGGGCCGCAGACATACATGCGCACGTTGTCGGCGTCGATCGGTGCGAAAACCGTCCGTTCGCGCGTCAGCGTGTTGTACAGCTTGAGTTCCGGCGTCTTCGATCCCGACTGGCCGTCCATGTCTATTCTCCCAAAATGCCATAGTCCGAAAAACAACGTATCGCCGCCGGCGGGCCGGGGCGTTTGTCATCTTGGCGTATTGGGAGACGAAAACGGCCAGGCCAGCGAGCGCGCTAGCGAATAATCTTCCGGCAGATGATGCAGGTAACCGTCTTCATGGCGGGTTTTATGGCCCGGCTTCGGGCATTGGTCAAGGGGGGTGAGACGCGGTCGGGCTGTGCCCGAGCAATCGATCCAGCGAATCGATTGCAGCGTCGAACGCCCGGAGCGCAAGCGAAGGGCCGGGCGGTCACGACATCGCTCAAGCCCGCCCTATACTCGGCAACGAAGAAGGGCGAAGCGGAGCCACCATTGAAGCGAATATATCAGGCATTGCTCGCCGCCGTCCTTCTGGCTGTCGCCGCAGCCGCCTATCTGGCATACGATCGCGGCATGGCCCCTTTCTCACCACCTTCGCTCGCCGATTATCCGATCCAGGGCATCGACATCAGCCACCACCAGGGCGCGATCGATTGGAGCGCGCTGGCGGCGCAGCCGAATGTCCGCTTTGCAATCATGAAGGCGACGGAAGGTGGCGATCACCGCGATACCCGCTTTGCCGAGAACTGGCAGGCGGCGAAGAATGCGGGCATCGTCAGGGGCGCCTACCACTTCTTCA
>NZ_DDHH01000182.1:2419-11847 GCF_002338015.1 Rhizobium sp. UBA1881 | reverse complement strand
ACTACCACTTCTTCACCTTCTGCCGTCCAGGCCGCGATCAGGCGCAGAACGTGCTGGCGACGGTCCCCTTAGAACAGGGAACGCTGCCGCTCGCCATCGATCTCGAATTCACCGGCAATTGCGGCAAGGTGCCGACACGCGAGGAATTGAGCGGCGAGCTCAAGGCGTTCTTCGGGGAGCTGAACGGCGCCTATCCCGGCAAGCCGATCTTCTACCTCGATCAGCCCTTCTTCGATCAATATCTGAGGGGGCACGAGGAGATGTTTCCCGCGCACCATCTCTGGCTGCGAAGCATCGCTGAGGAGCCGTTGGTCGGCGATTGTGGGAGATGGTCGATCTGGCAGTTCGCCGATACCGGCAGCCTTGCCGGCATCCAGGGGGCTGTCGATCTCAACGCGCTCTGCCCGACCGAGCCCGACCTATCGGGCCTCTTCCGGGCAGTAGCGCAAGCGCCGCGCTAGCCGAAATGGCTTAGCCGGGCATTTGGTAACCGACGAGCTTGTTTTCGCGCACGATGAACAGCTTGCCTGTTTCGGTGTAGTCGGGAGCAAGAAGCGGCATCATCGCCTTTGCAACCTCGGAAGGGTGTGGCAGCGTTTCGGGATCTTCGCCCGGCACGGCCTGCGCGCGCATCGCGGTGCGCGTGGCGCCCGGATCGACGCTGGTCACGCGAAGAGGCGTGCTCTGCGTCTCACCAGCCCAAGTGCGAGCCAAGGCCTCGACAGCAGCCTTGGACGCCGAATAGGCACCCCAGAAAGGGCGGCAGCGATGGGCGGCAGCAGAAGAGAGGATAACGGCGCGTCCGGCTTCGGAGCGCGTCAGCAGCGGATCGACCGAGCGGATCAGCCGCCACGTGGCCGTGACGTTGATGGTCATCACCTTCTCGAACACCTTCGCCTCGATATGGCCGATCGGCGAGATCACCCCGAGCACGCCGGCATTGGCGACGAGAATGTCGAGCTTGCCCCAGCGTTCGAAGATCGAGGCGCCGAGCGCGTCGATGGCGTTCATGTCGGCGAGGTCGAAGGGCACCAGCGTCGCCGAGCCGCCGACGGCCTTGATCGCGTCATCGAGATCCTCGAGGCCGCCGACCGTGCGGGCGCAGGCGACGACATGGGCGCCGGCCTTGGCCAATTCGAGTGCGGTGAAATAGCCGATCCCGCGCGATGCGCCGGTGACGAGTGCGACCTTTCCGGTGAGATTGACGCTCATTGTAGCCTTATCCGTATACGCGGGGAGGCGAGGGGCGCGGACGACCCCTCGATCGAAAGGTCAGCCGAGATTAGCCGTTGCTGGCCATGACGGCCAGCTTGCGGACATTGCTGGTGCTGTCGTTGTCGAGCAGGCGGGTCGGGTAGTCACCGGTGAAGTAGTGGTCGGTGAACTGCGGATTGGCGGCGTCGCGGTTCTCGCCGCCGACAGCGCGATAGAGGCCGTCGATCGACAGGAACTCAAGCGAGTCGGCGCCGATATAGTCGCACATCGCCTGCAGGCTCGAATACTGGTTGGCGAGCAGCTTATCGGCGTCAGGCGTATCGATGCCGTAGAAATCGGGGAAGTAGATCATCGGGCTGGCGACGCGGATATGCACTTCCTTGGCGCCGGCATCGCGGATCATCTGCACGATCTTCAGCGATGTCGTGCCGCGCACGATCGAATCGTCGACGAGGACGACGCGCTTGCCTTCGATCATCGCGCGGTTGGCCGAATGCTTCAGCTTCACGCCGAAGGCGCGAATCTGCTGCGTCGGCTCGATGAAGGTGCGGCCGACATAGTGGTTGCGGATGATGCCGTATTCGAACGGAATGCCGCTCGCCTGGGCAAAGCCGAGCGCTGCCGGGGTGCCGCCATCGGGCACCGGCACGACGACGTCGGCCTCGACGGGGGCTTCCTTGGCAAGGTTGATGCCCATGTTCTTGCGCGCCGTGTAGACGCTGCGGCCGCCGACGACGGAATCGGGACGGGCGAAGTAGACATATTCGAACAGGCAGAGGCGTTCAGGCTTCGGCTGGTCGGCTTTGCGGCTGTCGATGGTGATCGAACCGTCGGGCTGGATTTCACAGATGATGACTTCGCCGTTCTCGACGTCGCGAATGTATTTCGCGCCGATGATGTCGAGCGCGCAGGTCTCGGAACAGAAGATCGGCTTGCCGTCGAGTTCGCCCATCACGAGAGGGCGGATACCGATCGGGTCGCGCGCGGCAATCAGCTTGGTGCGGGTCATCGCCAGCATCGAATAGCCGCCTTCCATCTGGCGGATGGCGTCGATGAAGCGGTCGGAGGAGGAGGTCTGCTTGGAGCGGGCGATCAGGTGCAGCACCACTTCGGTGTCAGACGTCGCCTGGAAAATGGCGCCATCGGCGATCAGCATGCGCCGCATCGTCAGGCCGTTGGTGAAGTTGCCGTTATGGGCAACGGCGATGCCGCCGACTTCGAGTTCGGCGAACAGCGGCTGCACGTTGCGCAACGCCACTTCGCCCGTCGTGGAGTAGCGCGTGTGGCCGATCGAAATGAAGCCCGGAAGCTTCGCCAGCGTTGCCGGATCTGTGTAGTGATCGCCGACGAGGCCCATGCGCTTTTCGGTATGGAACTGCTTGCCGTCGAAAGTGACGATACCGGCCGCCTCCTGCCCACGATGCTGCAGGGCATGCAGCCCGAGCGCTGTCAGCGTTGCGCCATCGGGATGGCCGAGAACGCCGAACACACCGCATTCCTCATGCAGCGTATCGCCATCGAGTTCGTCGTTGAGCGTGGAGGAATGGGACTGGTTCATTGCTGCGGGCCTTTGCTCTCACAAGAATGGTATGGCACTTCCGAAAACGGCGTAAGCCCGGCGGAGCGTGTGCCCGGCCGGACCTTTAGTCGCGTCCCCCTCAAATGGCAACTGCCACAGGCTGGGTCAAGCTGTTGAACACTGCGTCAATTAGACGGTTGCTGTGCACCATTGGCCGGGGCGGGCGCGGCATCCTCGGCCGGCGCCTGATCGGAAGCCGGCGCATTGTCGCCTTCCGCATTGCCGCCCTGCGGCTGTAGTTTTTCCATCACGCTCGCACGGATCACCTGGGCGAATTCAGCAGGCAGAACCGACTGCAGCTTCGTCACCATCGAATCCAGGAACGGCTTGGACTTGGCGTTGTTCACCCAGCTCGGGCGGTGATCGACATCGACGAGCCAGTTCCAGAAAGCGGTGGCGACGACGAGCAGAAGTATGCCTCTTGCCGCGCCAAACAGGAAGCCCAAAGTACGATCGAGCGCGCCGATGCGGCTGTCGATGATGAAATCGGCGATCTTCATGGTGATGAAGGAAATGATGATCAGCGCGATCAGAAACACGACCGCGGCCGAGCCGACGAGCGCGATGCGGTCATCGTCGGTGTACTTCTTGGCGTAGGGCACGAGATACGGGTAGAAATAGTAGGCCGCGGCAGCCGAGCCGCCCCAGCTTGCGATCGAGAGCACTTCGCGGGAGAAGCCGCGCACCATGGCGAGCACGGCGGAAAAAAGCACGACGCCGATGACAATACCGTCGAAAATCGTAATGGGCATATAAATCCAACTCCAGGACGGCCGCCAATTCGCAGCTCAGTCGCGCCTCATTGCGTGCATCCTATATCATCACCTGTTGCGGCGATGAAAGGATCAAACCTCTTCTTCCACACGTCTCAAAGCGCCCTTCGAGCCGGCGATCCGGGCGACCAGATCCGGCAGGCTTTCGATCTCGCTCCAGCGCCCGCCCGTGCCCTTTGGCAGTTCGGCAGACCCCGATGGAAGCAGCGCTGCAGAAAATCCGAGCTTCTCGGCTTCTTTGAGGCGCTGGTTCGTGTGCGCAACCGGCCGGACGGCGCCCGACAGGCTGACTTCGCCGAAATAGACACAATCGGCGGGAAGGGCAATACCGGCAAGCGACGAAACCAGCGCCGATGCGACCGCCACATCCGCTGCCGGCTCTGAAATCCGGTAACCGCCGGCGATATTGAGATAGACGTCGTGCTGACCGAGCTTGACCCCGCAATGCGCCTCGAGCACGGCGAGGATCATCGACAGGCGCGCCGAATCCCAGCCTACGATCGCGCGTCGCGGCGTACCGAGCGAGGTCGGCGCCACCAGCGCCTGCACTTCGACCAGGATAGGCCGCGTTCCCTCGATGCCGGCGAAGACGGCCGCTCCCGGCGATTTCTCGTTGCGCTCGCCGAGGAAAAGTTCGGACGGGTTCGCCACCTCGCGCAAGCCCTTGTCCGACATCTCGAACACGCCGATCTCGTCGGTCGGCCCGAAGCGGTTCTTGACGGTACGCAGGATGCGGTAGTGGTGACCTCGGTCGCCTTCGAAATAGAGAACGGCATCGACCATGTGCTCGACCACGCGTGGACCGGCGATCTGCCCGTCCTTGGTGACGTGGCCGACGAGCACCATGGCGGCACCCGTCTGCTTGGCGAACTTGATCATCGCCTGCACGCCGGTGCGCACCTGCGTCACCGTGCCGGGCGCGGATTCGGCAAGATCGCTCCACAGTGTCTGAATGGAATCGATGATGACGAGATCGGGCCGCTTGCCTTCGGCCAGCGTCGCCAGGATATCCTCGACATTGGTCTCGGCGGCGAGCAGCACATCCGTATCCGCTGCCCCAAGGCGCTGCGCCCTGAGCCGCACCTGCGCCACCGCTTCTTCGCCCGAGACATAGATGATCCGGTGCCCGCGCCGCGAAAGCGCCGCCGCCCCCTGCATGAGCAGCGTCGACTTGCCGATGCCGGGATCTCCGCCAATCAGGACGGCCGAACCGCGCACGAAGCCGCCGCCCAGCGCCCGGTCAAGCTCCGAAATGCCGGTGTGGATGCGCGGCGCTTCCTCGATCTCGCCAGACAGAGCGGTCAGCGCCACCGGGCGGCCTTTCTTCGGCGTCTTCGCCGGCCCACCGCCGATCCCACCCATCGGGTCTTCCTCGACGATGGTGTTCCACGCGCCGCAACCCTCGCATTTGCCGGCCCAGCGGTTGTGGATGGTGCCGCAGCCCTGGCAGATGAATTGTGTTCTTGCTTTCGCCATGAGGAAGGATCAGTCTTCTTGTTCTGTCTGATAAAAACGCAGGAAATGTGAGAGCTCAATCTTCTGCCGTCCATGCAGCACGCGCAGGACGGAAAGCGTCTCATCATCAATGAAGAAATAGATACAGCGATTACGATAAGGGAAAGCCCGCAACCCTGGAATGAACTCGCGTGGACTTCCGGCTATGCCGAGCTTTGCTATCCATTCGATCTTGCCGTTGATGTCATCGAGAAAACGGCGCGCAGCAAGCGCATCGAAGGCTGCAATATGATCATACATGCCGAGAAGATCATCCAGCGCCTCGAATGACATTTTCAGCTGACGCGGCCGCATTCTTCCGTTCCTCCGCCATCATGAGAATGTGCTTTGTCAGATCTTCGGCGCTTTCGAATGTGATGGCGCGTCCGGCATCGATGTCATCGATGCCCCGTTGGATCAGTTGGCGCAGTTCCTGTATCTCGCCTTCTTCGCTGCCAAGCAGTCTCAACCCGGCCGCAATAACGTCTTCGGCGTTTCGGTATCGTCCGTCTGCTATCTGCTCCTCGATGAAGGTGAGGTCCTGCTCGCTGAGATGGATCTCGGTCATTTCGATCTCCTTTTGTTCTCTTTTAGCATGAAGATTTCCGGCTTCCAAGAGGCGTAGGCAGGGATTCCAAGCCCTAGCCGTCGTCCTCGCTCAGATACCGCCGCTCGTGGCGCAACCCCATGCTCGTCAGCACCTCGTAGCCGATCGTGCCCGCCGCGCGCGCGACGTCGTCGACCGAGATGTTCTTCCCGAAGAGCTCGACATAATCGCCGGCGTTCACCGCGTTCTCGGGCAGATCGGTGATGTCGAAGATCGTCATATCCATGGTCACACGTCCGGCAATCGGCACCTTGCGTCCGGCAATAAAGCCGTGGCCGCCCTGGGGCGCCACTTGGCGCAGGGGGACGCCGCCACTGGATTGGCTGCGCAGATACCCGTCGGCGTAACCGGCCGAGACGATGGCGAGCCGGCTGTCGCGGGTAATTTCCAGTGCGCGGCCATAGCCGACGCCTTGGCCGGCCTTGGCATCACGCACCTGAATGACACGCGCCTCCGCCGTCACCACCGGGCGCATCGGATTGGCCATGCCGTTCACCGCCGCGCCGCCATAAAGCGCGATCCCGGGACGGGTCAGGTCGAAGTGGTAATCGTTGCCGAGGAAGATGCCGGCGGAGGCAGACAGGCTTGAATCGATACCTTCATAGGCGGCGCTAACCTTGCGGAATGATTCAAGCTGTTGCCGGTTCATCGCCGAGCTCGGCTCGTCGCCGCAGGCAAGATGGCTCATGACCAGCACGGGCGCGAAACTCGCCGGACGCGACACGTCGTCGGCGAGCGCGATCGCCTCGTTCATATCGAGGCCGAGCCGGTTGAAGCCGGTATCGACATGCAGCGCGCAAGGGTAATCGCCGTATTCGGCCAGCACCGCCATCCAGAAGGCAAGCTGCTCCTCGGATGATATAACCGGCACGAGATCGTTCTCGAAAAAGCGCCGCTCGGTCCCCGGCCAGATGCCCGCGAGCACGAAGATACGCGCGTCGGGAGCATAGAGCCTCAACGTCACGCCTTCATCGACAGTCGCCACGAAGAAATCCCGCGCGCCCGCCAGATAGAGCGCCTCGCCGGCATCCTCCATCCCGGTCCCATAAGCATCGGCCTTGACCACGGCCGCCGTGCGCGCCTTGCCGGAACGCCGCGCCATGTCACGCCAGTTGTCGGTTAGGGCGGCAAGATCGACCGTCAGGCGCAAACCCGCGGAGGAAAAACGGTCTTCGTCTTCGTAGTCGTCGGCAAAATCGGTCATGTTTCACATCTGCAGTGGAGGCGGAGGGAGGTCTCCGCACATTGTAAGGGTCGGATGATTACAAGGAAGAGACGGAGCTTTGCTCACGCAACGCTGCGAAGATCGAAGTCGGCATGGATCACCTCATAGGGCACATGAATACGGCCCTGTTCGTTGACCTCGATCAGCCCCCATTCGATCAGCGCGGCCGCATCCTCGTGGACCCGCTTGACGTCGCGGGACAGCGCGGTGGCCAAGCCGCGATAGGTCGAAGGGCCAATCGCTTGCAGGCGCTCGATCAACGTCCAGCGTTTGGGCGTGAGCACCGAGAAGAGCTGTTCGGGCGATGAGAAGGTGAACAGGTGAGGCTGCGCTTCGCCGCTGTTCCAGGCTCTGGCGAACCCATCGATCGCGTTGCCGATGGCGGCATCATCGTCTCTTTGAATTCGGATCGTTGCGGTTGTCATCTGCGCCGGCTCCTTCTGATGTCCACGTCTCGTCGAAAAACTTCGAGAAGTTTTTCGACGGTCGAGAACGCGTATGCCTCTTCACTGCCGTCGAGGTGCTTGTGGTCGCCCTTGCCTCGCTCGTTGTCATACCCGACGACGCGTTGTCCGGGATAGCCATAGAAGAGGCTGTACTTATAGTCATGGGCGCTACCCGGCACCGGCCGCGCGACTTTCCAGACGACCAACTCCTGGATGGCCCCGTCCGACAACACGGACTTCGAGCGGTAAAGCAGTTGCGCCCTCATGTTGGCGATAATGCCAACGCGAGGGCGCGGTGTCAAATTTGGTTAGGCTCTTACTGCTCTTCGTAATGCGTGAAGCTCGGCTCGGCCAGATCGGCGAAGCGGGTGAACTCCGACTGGAAGGCGAGCTTGACGGTGCCGGTTGGTCCGTGGCGCTGCTTGGCGATGATCACATCGGCCGTGCCCTTCACCTTGTCGAACAGCGCTTCCCACTCCGGATATTTCGGATCGTGGATGTCGCGTGGCTCAAGGTTCTTCACGTAATATTCCTCGCGGAACACGAAGAGCACAACGTCGGCGTCCTGCTCGATCGAGCCCGATTCACGAAGGTCGGAGAGCTGCGGGCGCTTGTCCTCGCGGCTTTCGACCTGGCGCGACAGCTGCGACAGCGCGATGATCGGCACGTTCAATTCCTTGCCGAGCGCCTTGAGGCCGGTCGTGATCTGGGTGATTTCCTGCACGCGGTTGTCGCCTTTGCCGGCGCCCGTCATCAGCTGGATGTAGTCCACCACGAGGCAATCGAGGCCGCGCTGGCGCTTCAGGCGGCGCGCGCGGGCAGAGAGCTGCGCGATCGAGATACCACCGGTCTGGTCGATGTAGAGCGGCACCTTCTGCATCATCATCGAGCAGGCAACGAGCTTTTCGAAATCGGCATCGTTGATGTCGCCGCGGCGGATCTTCGACGAGGAGACTTCCGTCTGCTCGGAGATGATACGGGTGGCCAGCTGTTCGGACGACATTTCGAGCGAGTAGAAGCCGACGACGCCGCCCTGTTTCGCCTTCATGCTGCCATCGGACTGCACTTCGCCTTCATAGGCGGCGGCGATGTTGTAGGCGATGTTGGTCGCAAGCGAGGTCTTGCCCATGCCCGGGCGTCCGGCAAGCACGATCAAGTCGGACCGCTGCAGACCACCCATCTTGCCGTCGAGCGACATGATGCCGGTGGAAATACCGGAAAGACCGCCATCGCGCTCCTTGGCGACGGCAGCCATGTCGATCGCCAGCGCCACGGCGTCGTTGAACGCCTGGAAGCCGCCATCGTAGCGGCCGTTTTCGGCAAGTTCGAACAGGCGACGCTCGGTGTCTTCGATCTGCGCCTGCGGCGGCATGTCGAGCGGTGCGTCATAGGCGATGTTGACGACGTCCTCGCCGATGGTGATCAGCGCACGGCGCAGAGCCAGATCGTAGATCGCGCGGCCATAGTCCTCGGCGTTGATGATGGTGACGGCTTCGCGCGCCAGTCGCGCGAGGTACTCCGAGACCGTCATGTCGCCGACCTTCTCGTCGGCTTTCAGGAAGGTCTTGATCGTCACCGGATTGGCGATCTTGCCCATGCGGATGATATCGCCCGCGACCTCGAAGATCTTGCGGTGCAGCGGCTCGTAAAGATGCGGCGGCTTGAGGAAGTCCGACACCCGGTAATAGGCGTCGTTGTTCATCAGGATCGCGCCGAGAAGTGCCTGCTCGGCCTCGATGTTGTTGGGTGCTTCGCGGTAGTGCTGCTCCGGCTGGGCAACAGCGGCGATCTTTCGGGCGGCGTCGTTCATCTTGATCCGTTCTGTCTTATTCAGCTTCGGGTTTGCAGCCCACCAACGGCAAAATCAAGTGCTGAACAAGGCGAGCGGCCAAAACGCTTTGGCTTTGGCACGTTGTTCGACTTCTCCACAGCGCATCTTGCCATTACGCGAAAATACCGGCGGTGTAGCCTTCCGGACACGTACAAAGCGACTCACGCGAATCAACGCGTTCGTGGTATTTTAGGCTTTGATAGGGGAGTGTGCATCGAGACTCTCGTCATCACCGCTTGAAAAACGCGGAAAATGACT
>NZ_DDHH01000182.1:0-2325 GCF_002338015.1 Rhizobium sp. UBA1881 | reverse complement strand
AAAAACGCGGAAAATGACTGTAGGTATAAAACAAATAATAAGCACGCTAATTAAATGGACTGATAAATATGACAAATGCGCCTCTCGGACGAGAGTTGATTGAAGATTTGGCGGCTTTCAACCGGAAGCTTAGAGCGGTTTTCGACAAGATCGTCCGGGAACGGAACATGACGCTGCCGCGGGCGCGGGTGTTTTTCACGCTGAACAAGAAGGACGGCATCAACCAGCGGGAGCTTGCCGACCGGCTGGAGCTGGAAACGCCGACATTGGTCCGTATTCTGGACGCGATGGAAGGGCAGGGCTTCGTCGAGCGCCGTGTCGCAGGTTCCGACCGCCGCGCCAAGGAGATCTACATCACCGAGACAGGCAAGGTCGTCGCCGGCGAGATCGATGACATTGCCGTCAGCGTGCGTGCCCAGGTGATATCAGGTATTCCCGAACGCGATCTGAGAACTACCTTGGATACGATACGGGCCATGCAGGCGAATTTGCAGGGCATTCGCGGAGTGTGAGGAAATAGCAATGAGCCTCGTCCAGGCGTCCAGCGACAGTGTTGCGCCAAAAGCCGCGGACGAGACGGCGGCACAGGAACCGCAGCCTGCGCCCCCGCCCGTCGTGGCAATGGCCGGCTGGAAGAAGCCCTTCTACATGGCCGCCTCGGTCCTGCTCTTCGTCACGCAGGGTCTCGGAATGAACCTCGTGAATGCCAATATCTACCAGCTCCAGGGGTCGTTTTCGGCGACGACCGCTGAGGTTTCGTGGCTGTCGGCGGCCTATATGGCGCCATATGCCAGCCTATCGATCGCGCTCTTCAAGATCCGCACGCAATATGGCCTGAGACGTTTCGCCGAGTTCAGCATCATCTGCTTCGTCTTTGCGGCAGTGCTGAACCTTCTCGTGACCGACCTGCACTCCGCCATCGTTATCAGGGCGCTGAGCGGCATCGCGGCGGCGCCGATCTCCACGCTCGGCTTTCTCTACATGCTCGAGCTGTTCCCACCGGAGCGCAAGCTTACGACAGGCATCAGCCTGGCGCTGATGTGCACGCTATTTGCCGCGCCGATCGCACGCATCATCTCGCCGCCGCTGCTTGATCTCGGCGGCTACCACGCGCTCTACACGCTGGAGATGGGGCTTGCGTTGCTGGCCTTCGCCATCATCTACACCATGCCTTTGACGTCGCCACCGCGCGCGGTCGTCATCCAGCGCATGGATATTCTGAGTTATCTCCTGCTGGCCACCGGTTTCGGCTGTCTCGCGGTCGTCCTCACACTCGGGCGTCTCTACTGGTGGTTCGAAGCGCCGTGGATCGGCGTTCTGCTTGCGGTCGCCGCAGGCTGTCTGGCGCTCGTGGTGGCGATCGAGCTGCCACGAGAAAATCCGATGCTCGATATCCGCTGGGTGCTGTCTGGCCCCAATCTCAGGATGGCGGGCGTGCTTCTGATGTTCCGCTTCGTCTCGTCCGAGCAATCGTCGACGGCCGCGAACTTCTATCAGCAGCTTGGCTTGCTCAACGATCAGACGACGAAGCTGTACGCCATCGTTCTGGTCGCCTCGGTGCTCGGCGGATTGTTCTGCACGCTATTGATGACCACGCGCTACGTCAGCACTGCGCACCTGATATCGCTGGTGCTCATCGCGGCCGGCGCCTATCTCGACAGCCAGTCCACCAGCCTCACACGGCCGGAGCAGATGTATCTTAGCCAGGCTCTGGTCTCTGCTGGCGCGGCGATGTTCCTTCCGCCGGTAATGGCGAGCGGCTTCAAGGCGGCCATGGCTCGTGGTTTGCCCTTCATCGTCAATTTCCTGGCGATCTTCCTCTTCACCCAGAGTATCGGCTCACTGTTCGGCTCGGCCATGCTCGGCACCTTCGTCACCATCCGCGAGAAGTTCCACTCGAACGTGCTGGTCGAGCATATCCTGCTGCAGGATCCGCTGGTGGCCCAACGCGTCTCGCAGCTCTCGGCGGGCTACGGCAAAGTCATCACCGACCAGACCCTGCTGAATGCCGAAGGGCTGGCATTGCTGTCGCAGCAGGTTACCCGCGAAGCCTACACGCTTGCCTATAACGACACCTTCCTCGCAATTTGCGTGGCGTCTCTTCTCGGTCTCCTGGTCATGCTTATTCACCAGGCATGGCTGCGCCTCTCCGAGCGCCGGACCGCCGAGCCGAATGCCGCCGCAGCCGTTCAATCCTGATCACGAGTTCACCGCATGTCGAAATTCTTCCGGTCGCCCGCCAGTCTCATCGCCATTATCGCCGGTATCGCCGGCATCCTGCTCGTGCTTTACGCCTGGCGCCTGCCGCCCTTCGTCACATCGGTC
>NZ_DDHH01000140.1:0-2918 GCF_002338015.1 Rhizobium sp. UBA1881 | reverse complement strand
CGAGTTAGCCCCTCCCCCTTGTGGGGAGGGGTTGGGGAGGGGTCTACCTCATAACGCTCCGTAAACCGCCGCAGCCGCCTCCTTCAGCTTCTCCATCATCGCCCGATAGGGTCCCGGCCCATAGCTGACACGGCTAACGCCGAGCTTCGCCAGCGTCTTCACATCAGGCGCGCCCGGCCGCATCATGATATTGACAGGAAGCGGCGACGCCGCGCAGACCTTTTCGATCAAGCCCTCATCGATCAGCCACGGTACGAAAAAGCCATCGGCACCGGCTGCCGCATAGGCCTTGCCACGCTCCAACGCCTCCTCGACCAGACCAGCATGCTTGGCAAGATCACCTTCACGCAAGAACAGGTCAGTGCGCGCATTGATGAAGAACGCAATCCCGCGACGATCCGCCATCTCGCGGATGGCGCGGATGCGGGCGGCCTGTTTCTCCACCGGGTGCAGCCCGTCGCCCCCAACCACCTGATCCTCGAAATTGATGCCGATCGCGCCGGCCTCGATCAGCTGTTCGACATTGGCGGCAGCGCCTGAGGGATCGGTGGAATAGGCACCCTCGAAATCGACGGAGAGCGGCAGATCGTTGACCGCGGTGATCTGGCGGGTCGTTGCAACCAGCGCCTCCATCGGAATCTTCTCGCCATCGCCATAGCCCTGCGCGGCTGCGACCGACCAGCTTCCCGTCGCCAGCGCCTTGGCGCCGGCCTCGGTCACGGCCTTTGCCGTTCCCGCATCCCACACATTGTAGAGAACGACAGGATTGCCCTTCCGGTGCAGCGCGCCGAACGTCTTTGCCTTCTCAGCCTGATTCATCTTCGCCTCCTCGTTTCTTGTGCCGGAAAACTAGTGCGAGTGCGTCAGGCGATCAATCGGCCGGCGTGAATGGTCGCATTCCGGATTTCAATCGAAGGCGACGCGTGGCATAAGGCAAGGATGAGCAAGATCGATCGCACGCCCACCCATTCCGACTTCTCGCATGTGACAGAGTGGGTCTTCGACCTCGACAACACACTCTATCCGCATCACGTCAATCTGTTCGCGCAGATCGACAAGAACATGACGGCTTATGTGTCGACACTGCTGCAGATGGAGCGGGACGAGGCGCGCAAGCTGCAGAAGCAGTATTATTACGATCACGGCACGACGCTGCAGGGGCTGATGATCCACCACGGCGTCGATCCCAACGACTTCCTCGAGAAGGCGCATGCGATCGATTATTCCAGCCTGACCGCCCAACCGGAACTGGGAGCCGCGATCAAGGCGCTGCCCGGCCGCAAGTTCATCTTCACAAACGGCAGCGTCAAGCACGCCGAAATGGCGGCCGGTGCGCTTGGGATTCTCGACCATTTCGACGATATCTTCGACATTGTGGCGGCCGAATTCGTGCCGAAGCCGGCGCAGCAGACCTACGACAAATTCACTCAGTTGAAGCGCGTCGAGACGCAGAAGGCGGCGATGTTCGAGGACCTGCCGCGCAACCTGATCGCGCCGAAGGCGCTTGGCATGCAGACCGTTCTACTGGTGCCCAACAATCTCGAGGACACGGTTGTCGAGTGGTGGGAAAAGACCAGCGGCGAGGACGATCACATCGACTTCGTGACCGACGATCTTACTGATTTCCTTGGTAAGATTACGCCCAATATTACCGGCTAAATTACGAAAGTTTCATCCAGCTTACCGATGTTTAACTGGGTAATCGGACTTGTCCGCCCTACCTTTTCGTCTGTGATCCCCAATGAGATTGCACACTGAAAGGAACCCAAATGTCTCGGAACAAGCTGATACTGGCCGCACTTTCCTCCGTCTTGATTGTCGGTGCCGCAGCCGGCAGCAGTTTTGCCGCGCCCGGCGACAAGCACAAGCATCCGCCAAGGCCACACCACGCGATGATGGGCGGCGGAATGCGCGGGCCGATCATGCGTGAGGTCGTCTTCGTGCGCATGCTGCAGCAGTTCGACACGAACAAGGACGGCCAGATCTCCAAGGACGAAGCCCAGAAGGGCATGGAAACGATCTTCGCGGCGATCGACACCAACAATGACGGCTCGCTGACGCCGGGCGAAATCCGCAAGTATCACGAAGCGCAGATGGCCAAGATGAAGGCACCTGCCGAAGACATGGCGGCCGATGACGAAGCCCCGCCATCCCCGCCGCCGGCTGACGCAGACGCTGGCCAGCCCGCACCGCCGCAGGACGAAGCCGGTCGTGGTCCCGGCCGACACGGCATGCGCGGCCCAGGCATGATCCGCGAGCTCCTCTTGATGCAGCGGATCGACACCGACGAGAACGGCCAGATTTCCAAGCAGGAAGCCGAAGCCGCCTTCGAGAAATTCTTCACGCGGATGGACACCAACAAGGACGGCGTCATCTCGATCGCCGACATGCCGCAGCGTCCGTTCCTTTAAGACGAGAAACACCGAAAACCGAGCCCGCCGCGACGATCGCGGTGGGCTTTTTCGTCTGATTGAAATACCCAAGTTGTTGGGTTATTTTTCCACATGGTCACGAACAAGATCACCGACCCCGAACTCGCGCAGGCAAAGCAACGTTGGGAAGCGGAGCGCGCCGAGCGGCCGATCCCCGCATCGGTTCGCTTCGATGCCGCTTCGGAGCGCATAATCCTCGATTTCACCAATGGCGCATCATTTATCTTCCCCGCGCGGGCGTTGCAGGGATTGGAAGAGGCGACCGTGGCGGAGCTTGCCGAAGTCGAGCTGCTTGGAGAGACCGGCCTTCACTGGGAGAGCCTTGATGCCGACTACACAATATCAGGTCTGATGAACGGCGTGTTCGGCACCAGGAGTTTCATGGAGGCGCAACGCCGTGGCGGGCAATCCCGCTCGCCCGCGAAGGCGGCCGCAAGCCGCGCGAACGGCGCCAAGGGCGGCCGGCCGAAGAAGGCCGGCGACGCC
>NZ_DDHH01000104.1:0-14488 GCF_002338015.1 Rhizobium sp. UBA1881 | reverse complement strand
TGGCGGAAAGATGCCCGGCCCCTAGCCGGTTTGCAAAGCAAACCACCGGGGGTTGGCTGAAACGGGCCGCCTGATCGTCCGGCCGGCTTGGCCGTATGCATTGGCTACGACGCGCGCCGACCGGACGACCATCCGACTCCGTTTGAGTCAACAGAATGTTTCAAGCTAACCAGGAAAGGCTCTAGGTCGCGTGGGCGCATCAATCGAGCGCCAGAAAGAGCCCCAAGCCAGACCACTGGGGCGAGACGCGGCCGCCGAAGCGACCGCGGCATCGAAAGATCAACCGCGCGAGCGGCGTTCGTCCGGAACGGCGGCAACGGCCACGATATCGGGCGTTCCGGTCGCATGCAGGCGCTTGCGCACCAGCACGCCCATGACGCGGGCGGCGGTCGAAAACGTCATCTGGTCCAGCGGGCCTTCGCCCTCCCAGGGTTTCGTCAGTCGCTCGGTAACGGCGCCGACGATATTCATCGGCACGATGTCGTCGCATTGGCGCATGGCCTCGAAGACGCTGCTGATCGGAACAACCCGGCCTTCGAACGTGACGATCGGTTCGGTCAGTTCCGCATCCCACTCTTCAAACGCATAAAGAGCGTCGCGAAAGAGCTCTTGAAGGGTGAACGGGGCGTGCCCATTGTGAAGTGGCGGCAAGGCATTCGACATGTCTGTCTCCTCTTTGCAGGGATAAAGCCAATTCCTCCTCATCGGTCCGCACTAACGCCGAAAGCAGAACTCAAGTTCCCGGCCGGACCGAATAACACGATCGATGTTATAGTGTAATATACGCGTGATAAAGCGCTTTTCTGCCGCAGCCTGGCCACAGCTGTGTCCACAAAAAGATAAGCCGTTGATATCCAAGCGAATATCAACGGCAATCTTTTGGTAACTTAGATTAACGACGGAGCGGATCGCGCTACTGGGCGATCGCGAATGTAACGTTGACCTGAATGTTGTAGCTGCTTTCGCCGCCCTGGATCGGCACGGCTGAATCGGCCTCCGACTTCATCATCGCCGCCCGCATGACGGGCATCGGCTGCGGCCGCGGACCGTTTTCGTTGATCTCGATGACAGTGCCAAGCTTGACGCCGGCGGCGGACGCAAGCGTCTTTGCCCGCGAGATGGCATCGGCCACCGCGTTCTTGCGCGCCTCTTCGACGGCGCTGTCGGGCTTGTCGTTGGTGAACTGGATATCGCCGCCCTGATTGACGCCGAGCGTCACCGACTGGTCGATGATCCCGCCGAGCTTGGAGAGATCGCGCACCCGGACCGTCAGCGCGTTGGAAACCTGGTAGCCGATGAGCTCCGGCGGCAGCTGCTGCCCGTCGGTCCCCTGCGGATAGCGATATTGCGGCTGCACGGAAAAGCCCGACGTCTGCAGATCGCGCTCGGCGATACCGGCCTTCTTCAGCGCCGCGAGCACATCGCTCATCGCCTTGTTGTTATTGTCGAGCGCCTCACGCGCGGTCTTCTCCTGCTTGACGACGGAGAAGGTCAAGACCGCCATATCAGGCGCCATCGTCGCCCGCCCCTCGCCGATCACGGTGATGACTGCCTGGCGCGGCGCATCGGCCGCAAATGCCGGCAGAGCGACGGCGGCGACCACCGGCAGGCTGAGAAAGAGACCGGCTGCAAAGCTTTTGGTATTTGGAAATGGCATTGTTTCACTCCCCGATTGTGACTTACCGATCCCTCTTGCCGTTTGATTGTGAAGCTATTGCGGCAATGACTTGTGACCGCTCTGAAATTGCGTTAGACGCAACAAGCACCGGCGAACCATTGCGCCGCTGCACGGCGCCATAGCGGCCGCCAGGGCCTGTAGCTCAATGGTTAGAGCCGGCGGCTCATAACCGCTTGGTTGGGGGTTCGAGTCCCTCCGGGCCCACCATTTCCGTCTTCGGACGTTGTAAACCTCCGAACTTTCGCCAGCCAGATTGAACAATATTGGCGCCCTCGCAGGCAATTTGCTATTGGTGTTATAGTCGGCATGTGTCGTGATATTCGGGAATGGATGCTTCCATCGATAAGGAGTGTCTGACGGAGAATGCATGAAATCGCATCGAGTGGCGAGCGGGTGGCGCTCTGGTTAGGTCAACGCCTGCCTCATCTTTGGCCTGGCAAGAAAACTGAAAGCAATGTCGCGCTGTATGAGCCTCTTCTGGAACTCAGAGAAAACTTGACCTCACTCCGTTGTCCAGCCGGACACCACCTCGAAGCAATACTCTACGCCACAAGCTCTGATCGGTTCGACCTGGAAAACGTACTTTTCTTCAATGTCGGCAGTAGACCATTCTCACACTTGCTGCGCCGAAGGCTCTCTTTTTCTCGACGCTGGCAAAAACCTCCGCTGAGCCCAGAAGGTCGAGACTACCCTTACCTCGCGGAATATAGGATTAATGACTCGAAGCCGCTTCACCATCGGAACGGTATGACTGTCACCTTCGACTGGCCAAAACGGCTGTCAGTAAAAACCGATTTGGCATGGTGGTCAGCGACAGCCGCCTCGACGTCTTCCTGTGGTGGCATCAAAGGCCGATACGTGCTGGATATAACACTTGAAGCCGACCCGCGAATGAGATTGACCGTCGATAAACTAAAATGGTTTCTCGACGGACTCATTTCCTCTCTTCATTTCGACAACGATCCAGCGGAGGCCGCTGTAGAAAAGCTTGCAGGTCGAAATCGTTGGCCAGTGCACGAGGTTCGACGTCGCTTGATGGAGCCGCCAAATCCTTTATTGGGTGCTCGCAAGGTCTTCAATGGAGCCTGGGCTCCAGCTGACGACCTATGTGACGCCTGCAACATCGAAATTGTCGATGCAGTCCAGCCGAGATGCACCTTCACAGTCTCAAGCTCTAACTTGTGAATTCACTTATGATGGCCGCCCGCAAGAAACCGCGACGCTGGCACCCAGCCGCCTCCCTACCCCCGCATGATCGGCTTGCCGTAGCTTCTCAAGAACTCCGCGCATGTCAGATCATCATAATAGGCGCGGTTCACGGTCGCCACGTCCACGCCGCCCATCGAAGTCAGCACATCCGTCTCGATGATCCTCTTGTTGGGAGCGGAGATTCCCAGGGTCGTTCCGAAAACATTCCTAAGCCCAGCCTCCTTCACGGTCATCAGCTGCATGTTCATTTCGCCATAAGAAAACCCGAGATAGACGACGACTTCGGCCTCGGCGATCTGCCGGTGCAGGCGGTCCATCATGTCGTCATCGTCGACACGCTCGGTGAAGGTCCGGATCTGCTCGGCCAGATGCGGTAGGTCCGCCCCGTGAAAGTCGTGGCCGAAATCCATCATCGAGGATGCGGAGGCCGGCTGCCATGGAAGCCGGCCGACCTGTCCGTAAGGATGTTCGATCTGCAGAGATTGCGCGATGATCCCCTCGGCCTCAGACAAGGGAATGCGATAGTAGTTGCTGATGGCATGGGCGAGATAGTGCTCTATGCACCGGTCGTAGTTGAACGTGATGAAGGACACGTTCTTGAAAATGCCGGCGAGCTTTTCTCTTTGCACGCCTTCGTGGAGCATCTGGAAAAAGACGCTGAACCATGTGTGCTTGATAGGTTCGAAGCTGAACGCCTCGTTCTTCGATCCGTCCATCTTCAGAAGACAGCTCGCTTCCGCCTCCAGAATGCTGGCAGCGATGCCCAGTTTACCCATTTGGACCACGAGACGATCGCTCGAATGCGTATGAAGATAGTTGTCGATCGAGATCGCCTGCGACATCGCGCCTGAAATGGCTCTTCCGGCAGCATAGTGCGGGTTGGAATCCGCCCCATCTCCTACAATCGTTTTCACCGCCGCCGAGATGCGCTTGTCGCCATTGGACATCGTCCAGCCGTCGTCAAACCGGATGTCGAGTTTCCTGGCGATGTTGACCATCAAGTCGGTACCGACGGGAAAGTTCACTTCCCGGCTTGCGCCCGCACCGACGATGAAAACCGTTCGACGTGTGAACATTCAGAGCTTCTCCCACAATGCGGTAAGAACTGATGAGATGCCACGCTATGCTGAATGTGGTCGCGAGACCGGACTGTCCTGCAGGTCGTCTAGCTATTTCCGGCCGCGATGGTCGCGGCCACGGCTTGAACTTCAACCGAAAGTTTGCCGCTGCGGATTGCCAAGTCCCAAGCGGAGACAGGATACAGATTACCCAATCGCGCCGGCCTCGCCAAGTCGCGATGCAGCGCTTTCTACTTTTCCGCGTGGCAAGGCGCGACCGAATATCGATCGCGCCACCCACACTCGCCCTGCTGCCGACGTTAGGCCTGCCCCACAGCCTCGGCCACCGCGATCTCCGCCATCTTCAGCGCCGCGTCGCGGCTCTTCGCCGCCGCGATGAAGCGGCCGTTGTGGCAGAAGCTGGCGCCTTGGACGCCGGAGGCGGCTTCGAGGTCGCCGTTGGTGAGGCCAGCCCAGGCGGCCGGCAGGTCGGCGCGCAGCGCGAAGCCTTCTTCTTCGCGGCGAATGCCGGTCACGCACCAGTCCTTGTCGCGCGGGTGGACGACGAAGAGCAGGTGGTCGGCACCGGCCTTGATGATCGCGGGGCGGAAGGGCATGCCCATCGGCAGTTCCAGCACGCGGTTCTCGCCGGCAGCGACGATCGCCTTGTGCACCAGCGCCTCGGCCCTGCGCTTCGCGGCACTCTTGCCGATCCGTGCCTCGACGAAGCTGCGGGCAATCGCGAGTGCGGCGTGAAATGCACGGTCGTCAGCATCAGGATCGGTCTCGTCGAAGACGGGCTTCAGCGTTTCGAGAAGTGCCGGCAGCGTCAGCCCGGCCAACGGTCCGGAGGGGCTGAGCGCGCCATTGTCGGTGAGATCGATGGGCAGCACGAAGCTGCCGTCGAAGGAGGCGTGGATGTCCTCGATGTCAGCCTCCGGAACACCCGATGCGGCGAGATAGTCGCGGCCGTAATGTTTCCAGATCAAGCCGAACGAGCTGTAGGGCTGGCCGTCGTCACGCAGCGGCGCGCCGCGCTGGTGATGGTCGAAGATACCCGCGTCCGCGTCATAGGCGCCGCCGACATCGTAGATGATCCGGTCGGACCCGGGCGTGATCCATTCCGGCGCACGGCTGCGCATGATGCGCGCCTCGGGAAAAAGCCGGGTCAGAACGACGGTGGAAAGCAGTTCGTCGGCGTGGAAGCCACCGGAATGCGTGACGAGAAATTCAGGATTCATGCGGCGGCGCCCTCTTGTGTGCGGATCACCCGCATATTCAGGCACCAGATAGCCGTTGGCGCACATCACCTCAACCCGCGGGAGCAGCATTTTCACCACTGATGCTGCACTGCATCATGCGATCGGATGTCTTGCCCACGACCGCCGGCCATGTCTCTGCCCCGGGAAGAAGGTTAACAATCGCTTTTATACGAAGATCCTGAATATCACGAAACGGTGAACTTTAGGCTTGCCATGGAGGGAAAGCCGCGCAACTATCGCCTGTGATAGCATGATAGTGACGGGAACCACACATGCCTAAGACTGGAATAATCGCAGTATCCGGGACATCCATGTCCCGTCAGTGCATCTTTACAGCCGATGACGGCGGCGGCAAAATTCGCGGCTGTCCGCGCTTTCTCGGAATGATTTTCGGCAAGCCGAGCGTCCGCCTCTCCGATACGTCGAACGGCAGATGGGTCTCCATCGAGCTAAGCAAGGTAGATAAGCGCGGCAACGCGACCTTTCGCTGGATCTAATCTCAGCCGCTGACTTTCGTATGATGTTCGACGCCCCATGGAGATGGGACGTCTGACACCATCGAGGGAACAAAATCCGCAGTTCGACCGTTGAAGCGGCATCGCCGCATTGCGGCTTGGAGGGGCGCCAAGGCGCCGGCATCGGATGGCGCGTCAGACCTATTGGAAGGGTTATCTCAAGCTGTCGCTCGTGACCGCGTCGGTATCACTGACGCCGGCGACCACTGACAGTAACCAGCTGCGGTTTCATGTGTTGAACCGCAAGACCAGAAACCGCGTTGAAAGCCGCTACGTCGACAGCGTCACCCACAAGCCGATCTCGGACAAGGATCAGGTCAAGGGCTATCCGCGCGGCGAAGACGACTATGTTATTCTAGAGGATGACGAGATCAGCGAGGTCGGGCTGGAGAGCACCCGCACGATCGACATATCGAGCTTCGTGCCGCGCGGCTCGATCGATTGGATCTGGTACGACAAGCCGCATTTCCTGGCGCCGGAAGACAAGGTCGGCGTCGAGGCCTTCTGCGTCATCCGAAAGGCGATGAAGGCGAACGACGTCGTCGGCATCGCGCGCCTTGTGCTCTACCGCCGCGAACGCGCCGTGCTGCTTGAGCCGCAGGGCAAGGGCATCGTGCTCTGGACGCTGCATTTCGGCGACGAGGTGCGCGAGCCGGCCGGGACTGTCGACCTTGCCGCCAAAGCGGATCAGAAGGTGCTGGCGCTGATGAGCAAGCTGGTGAAGGACCGCACCGAGGAATGGAAGCCCTCGATGGTCACCGATCCCGTGCAGAAGCGTATCCGGGCGATGATCCGCGCCAAGCAGAAGAGCCTTCCGAAGCCCGTGGCGGCATCGAAGCGCCCGCCGGTCAAATCCACCGGCAACGTCGTCAATATCATGGACGCGCTGAAGAAGAGCATCGCCAAGGATGGCGGACGGCCGAAGCACTAGCCCGGCGCGAACGTCGGCCTCTCCTCACTTACGCTTTTCAAGCGGCGCGGCGGCCTTGAAGAAATCCGCCCAGGGATCGCTTGCCAGCGAATTCATCCGCGACGGCGTGTTGTCGACCGTGAAATAGGCCGGCCCAATCTCCTCCGTCAGCTCCTTCCAATCGAGCGGCATCGATACAGCGGCGCCCGGCCGGGCGCGGGTCGAATAGGCGGCGACGGCGGTGTTGCCGCGGCCGTTGCGGAGATAATCGATGAAGATCTTGCCGTTGCGTTTCGCCTTGGTGGCGGTCGCCAGATATTTGTCCGGTTGATCTTTCGTCATCGCGTCCGCCAGCCCCTTCGCGAAGGCCTTCACCTGCACCCACCCGGCCTTCGGCTTCAGCGGCGTCACCACATGGAGACCCTTGCCGCCGGAGGTCTTGACGAAGGCAGCCAGCCCCGCCGTCTCGAGCCGCTGTTTAAGCTCTTCGGCCGCCGCGATCACCTCGGCCCAGGCCACATCGTCGGCCGGATCGAGATCCATGGTGATCATGTCGGGCTTCTCGAAGCTCGCGGTCGTCGCCCCCCAGGGGTGGATCTCCAGCACGGCCGATTGCACGAGCGCGATGAGCCCGTCGAAATCGCCGATCCGTAGCAGCTTCTCGCCGCCCCTGTCCTTCGGGTCTGATATCTCCTGGATATGGGCGTTCATCCCCTTCCAGGCATGCTTCTGGAAGAAACGCTGGTGCCCGGCGATACCGTCAGGGCAGCGCAGCAGCGCCAGCGGGCGATTGATCACGAAAGGCTCGATGAAGCGCCAGATCTGCGCGTAATAATCGGCAAGTCCCCGCTTGGTGACACCCTCATCCGGCCAGTAGATGCGGTCCGGATGGGTGAGCGTGACGCTCGATTGCGGCGCCGGCTCGGCCTTGCTTTTCTCGGTCTCGCGCATCACATCCCCCGCCGCCTTGTCCTCGCGCAGCCCGCGAAATGCCGCATGCCGCAGATTGCCGTCCGCCGACCATGCCTGAAACTCCACATCCGCCACAAGCGTCGGCTTGACGTGGACAAGTCCGCGCCTCGCCTCGGCCGAAAGCGCGTCGTCGAAGGCGGTTTTCGTCTGCCGGTCCTTGGAAAGACGATCGTGCAGCATCTTGGCCGTCGCGACCGAAAATCCAGTTCCCACGCGCCCGACATAGTGAAGCTTGCCGCCCTTGTAATAGCCCATGGCGAGCGAACCGATCGCGTCCTTCGTCGCCGTCGAGGGCACGAAGCCGCCGATGACGAACTCCTGCCGCTTCGAGCATTTGGACTTCACCCACTCGCCCGTGCGTCCCGAGCTATAGGCGCTGTCGCCGCGCTTGGAGATCACGCCCTCGAGCCCCAGCCCGCAGGCGTGATCGAGCACCAGAGAGCCCTTCTCCATGAAATGGCTGCTGTAGCGCAGCGTCGGATCGTCGGGAGCCAGAAGCGTTTCCAGCAACGCCTTGCGCGAGAGCAGCGATACCTCGCGCATATCATGCCCATCGAGATGCAACAGATCGAAGGCGTAGAACACGAAGCGGTCCTTGCGGCCGTCGCTGAGGTCGCTCTGCAGCGCGGAAAAATCCGAAGCGCCATTGTCGCGCTCGACCACAACCTCGCCATCGATCAAGGCCGATTGTACCGGCAGCTCCGAAAACGCCTTGGCCAGCGTCTCGCCGAACCGCTCCGTCCAGTCCAGCCCCGTGCGGGTCAGCATCGTCACCTTGCCGTGGTCTATCCTGATCTGCAGCCGGTAGCCATCGAATTTGATCTCGTGCACCCATTCTTCGCCGGCGGGCGGTTTCGGCTTCAGCTTGGCAAGCGCCGGCTCGATGAAATCAGGCAGATCAGCCTTGACCGCGCTATCCGGCCATTGACGAGAAGCCGCCTTGGCCTTCCCGGCCTTCGGTCGGGGAGCAGACGCTTTAGCACCATTCGCGCTAGCCGCACCCTTGGGTCGTGAGTGCCACGCGGCATCGGGATTCTTGGCCACCTCTTCGATCTTCCGGCCGGTCTTTGCCGATTCAGGCCGCAGCTTCAGGATGTCGCCCTTGGCGCGCGCCTCCTCGTCCTCGGCCTTGATCAGCAGCCAGTTCTCCCTGGTTTCGCCGGGCTTGCCGTGCATCCGCACCAGATGCCAGCGACCCTTCAGCTTGTCGCCATCGAGGTCGAACTCCATGTGGCCCTTCTTGTAGGCCTTGTGCATGTCACCATGCGGCGCCCATGTGCCGCGATCCCAGACGATGACGGTGCCGCCGCCATACTCGCCCTTCGGAATGATGCCCTCGAAGTCGCCATAGTCGAGCGGGTGGTCTTCCACATGCACCGCCAGACGCTTGTCGTCGGGATTGAGGCTCGGGCCACGCGTCACCGCCCAGCTCTTCAGCACCCCGTCCATTTCCAGCCGGAAATCGTAATGCAGCCGTGTCGCATCGTGTTTCTGGATCACGAAACTCAGCGCATTGCTGTCGCGCGCCGCACTGGCCCGTTTGCCGCCGCGCGGCTCGGGTGTCCGCTTGAAATCGCGCTTGGCGTGATAGGTCTCGAGCGCCATGGTCAGCTCGCCTTCTTCGAGCCGCCGTTACCACGCGCAGCACTCTTGGTAGCGGTCTTGCCCGCCGCTTTCCCGCTCGCCTTGCCGCTCATCTTCGCGCTTTCACGCAGCGCCTCCATGAGGTCGATCACCTTGCCCTTCGGCTCGGCCTTGCGCTTGGGCAGCGCCCTGCCCTCGATCTTTGCCTGCACCAGTTCGGCAAGTGCTGCCTCATAGCGATCTTCGTAGTCCCGGGGATTGAAGCTGCCTCTCTTGGTGCCGATGATATGGCCCGCTAGCTCGATCATTTCCTTGTCGAACTTGATATCGGGAATATCCTTGAACACCGTCTCGGCGTTGCGCACTTCATAATCGTAGTTCAGCGTAGTCGCGACGATGCAGTCGTCCTGCGGCCTGATCAGCACGGTACGCGTCTTGCGAAAGAGAACGGCCTCACCGAGTGCCGCCACCTTCTGATCGCGCATCGCCCGCGCGATCAGCGCCAGCGCCTCCTCGTCGTCCTCGCTGACCGGCGCCAGATAATAGGGCCGGTCGAAATAGAGCTTGTTGATCTCGTCATAGGGAACGAACCCCTGCACCGTCAGTAGCTTGTCGCTCTCGGGCGCGAACGCGGCAAGCTCCTCGCCCTCGATCATGACATAGTCGCCGCTATCCAGCCGGTAGCCCTTGACCTGATCATCACGCTCCACCGGCTTTCCGGTCTCGCTGTCGATAAACTGGCGCTCGACGCGATGGCCGGTCTTGCGATTGATGATGTTGAAGGAGATGCGGTCGGCAACCGATACCGCGGTGTAGAGCCCCACCGCGCAGACGAGATCGCCCACCTTCAGATGACCCTTCCAGCTTGCCCGCGCTGCCATGGCTACCCCTCCTGCCCCTTGTTGCGCCGCCGGCGCTGATCAAGCGCCACGATCTTCTCCACCGAAGCGATATCGTCGCTGGTGACGACAGGAACAGGATCGCCGGCGATCGCCTCCAGCACCTCGCTCGACAGCGCGCCGTGGCGGATCACCCATTCCAGCGTCTCACGGGTCTCCCGCTCGGCCTTCAGCTGCGCGTAGAGCGCGATGATCAGCCTGTCGCGCGCGTCGAAATGGCTGCGTTTCTGCTCGGTCTTGCGGACATGCGTCATCGAAACCTGCCTCCCTTGCCGATTGGAGCAGAAACCGGCGAGCAGCCGGAAAGTTCCGCGCATCGCTGATATGGCCAACTGTCGCAAATCTGAGACAGGTCCGATGAGCGCCGTGAACGCCCCAGCGAACGCTCACATTGCCGCGAGTTGCCAAGAACATTAGTTTTCGTCACACTCCTGTCGATGATCTGTGGTGGTAGGAGCTGCAGCTCTTTGATGGGAGGAACCCCGATGCACGAACACTCTGCCCATGCGGAGCATGTCTATACGTGCACGCAGCGCGATTCAGCCGCGGCAAGTTCTTCGGTGGTCGCCTCTTGGCGCCGCTGCATCGCCATGCACCAGCTGGCGCCCGAAGAGCGGCGCACGCCCTTGCGTCTCATGGACCAGGAGTTCAAGCGGGCCCGCGAACAATCCGAGCAACTGATCGCCAACGCCACCGACGAACTCGACCGCCTATTTACGACAGCTGGAAAAGCCGGCTGCTGCCTGCTTTTGACCGACCGCGACGGCATCGCGCTCGAACGCCGCGGCGCGATCGGTGACGACAAGGAGTTTCACGATCTCGGCCTCTGGACCGGCTCGGTCTGGACCGAAGCCAGCATCGGCACCAACGGCATCGGCACGGCGCTGGCCGACGAACGCTCGGTTTCGATCTTTCGCGACCAGCACTTCTTCTGCTCCAACATCAAGCTCAGCTGCACGACCTCGCCGATCCGCGATCATCGCGGGCAGCTCGCGGCCGCACTCGATATCTCCACCTGCCGCGACGACGTCAACGAGATGACGCTCGGCATTCTCGCGCAGATGGTGCGCGACGCCGCCATGCGCATCGAGATCAACCTCTTCCGCAGCGCCTATGCCGGCGCCCGCTTCGTGATGGTGCCCGCAGGCGCCAACCCGGCGGCCGCCCTTCTCGCCGTCGATCGCCACGACCTCGTGCTCGGCGCCACCCGCGCCGCGCGCCTGGCGCTGAAGCTCGACGACCGCAGCATCGCCGCCGGCATTCCGGCCGCCGATGCCCTGCATGAGACCCGCATGTCCGACGACGAGGATCTCATCGAGGCCGAACGCGCGGCATTGCTGAGGGCGCTGACCCGCTCCAGCGGCAACGTCTCGCAGGCGGCGATCGCGCTCGGCATGAGCCGCGCCACGCTGCATCGCAAGATGAAGAAGCTCAATCTGCACTGATCCTGTTGTAGGCGGCACTGATGTAGCAGCGATGCGACACTGTGCGCTGCGGTATCGCTCAGCGCCGCTGTATCTCGACACAAAAGACGCGCAGATTTCCTCCCACGGGTTCACGTCCGAACCTGGCTCATCTCAAGGGAGGATGACATGCTGCATCAGAAAATCGTCGAGTCGCCGTTCAAGCTGAAATACGGGAACTATATCGGCGGCGAATGGCGCGAGCCGATCGAAGGCAAGTATTTCGACAACATCACCCCGGTCACCGGCGGCAAGCTCTGCGAAATTCCCCGTTCCAGCGAAAAGGATATCAACGCCGCGCTTGATGCCGCCCATGCCGCCAAGGACAAGTGGGCCCGCACCTCGGTCACCGAGCGCGCCAATATCCTGATGAAGATCGCCCAGCGGATGGAGGACAAGCTGGAAGTGCTGGCCCAGGCCGAGACCTGGGACAACGGCAAGCCGATCCGCGAAACCATGGCCGCCGATATTCCGCTCGCCATCGACCACTTCCGCTACTTCGCCTCCTGCGTACGCGCTCAGGAAGGCTCGATCGGCGAGATCGACAACGACACCGTCGCCTATCACTTCCATGAACCGCTCGGCGTCGTCGGCCAGATCATTCCCTGGAACTTCCCGATCCTGATGGCCGCCTGGAAGCTGGCGCCCGCTCTTGCCGCCGGCAACTGCGTCGTCATCAAGCCGGCTGAACAGACCCCCGCCTCGTTGCTCGTCTGGGCCGAGATCATCGGCGACCTGCTGCCCGCAGGCGTTCTCAACATCGTCAACGGTTTCGGCCTCGAAGCCGGCAAGCCGCTGGCATCCAGCCCGCGCATCGCCAAGATCGCCTTTACCGGCGAAACCACGACGGGCCGGCTGATCATGCAATATGCCAGCCAGAACCTCATTCCCGTCACGCTCGAACTCGGTGGCAAGTCGCCCAACATCTTCTTCGCCGACGTGGCCGACGAGGACGACGACTTCTTCGACAAGGCGCTGGAAGGCTTTGCGATGTTCGCGCTCAACCAGGGCGAAGTCTGCACATGCCCGAGCCGCGCGCTGGTGCATGAAAAGATCTACGACCGCTTCATGGAACGTGCCGTCAAGCGCGTGGAAGCCATCGTGCAGGGCAACCCGCTCGATAGCGCCACGATGATCGGCGCCCAGGCCTCCAACGAGCAGATGGAAAAGATCCTCGCCTATCTCGACATCGGCAAGCAGGAAGGCGCAAAAGTGCTGACCGGCGGTTCACGCAACGACCTCGGCGGCGAACTGGCGAGCGGCTACTACATCAAGCCGACGATCTTCGCCGGCCACAACAAGATGCGCGTGTTCCAGGAAGAGATCTTCGGCCCGGTCGTCTCAGTCACCACCTTCAAGGACGAAGCCGAAGCGCTGTCGATCGCCAACGACACGCTCTATGGCCTCGGCGCCGGTGTCTGGACCCGCAACGGCAACCGCGCCTATCGCTTCGGCCGTGAAATCCAGGCCGGCCGCGTCTGGACCAATTGCTACCACGCCTACCCGGCCCACGCGGCCTTCGGCGGCTACAAGCAATCCGGCATCGGCCGCGAGACCCACAAGATGATGCTCGACCATTACCAGCAGACCAAGAACATGCTGGTCAGTTACAGCGAAAAGAAGCTCGGTTTCTTCTGAGCCTTTTCGACAGGAGGGAGGGCATCCGCAACACCCCTCCCTGCCTCTTTCCCCACGAGTCTTCCACGAGCGGAGATGGGCTCTATTTGAAGTCGTGCGCGTGGCCCCTTCATCCGCCTGCCGGCACCTTCTCCCCACTGGGGAGAAGAGACTCGTGGCCGGCTCGGCATTCCCCTTCTCCCCTCGGCGAGAAGGTGGCGGCAGCCGGATGAGGGGGCCACGAACGCATCTGGAGGAGAGAAACACACTGCATACGGAGGAGAACGCAATGGACACCACAGTCAACGGAGAACCCCGCGTTCTCGCAACCGACGCCGCCGTGGCCCTGATCGACGAGATCAGGCGCGATTATCCCGACATCCTCTTCCATCAGTCCGGCGGCTGCTGCGACGGGTCTTCGCCCATGTGCTACCCGGCCGACGATTTCATCGTCGGCGACCATGACGTGAAGCTTGGCGAAATATCGGGCGTCCCCGTCTATATCAGCGCCAGCCAGTTCGAAGCCTGGAAGCACACGCAGCTGATCATCGACGTCGTAGCCGGTCGCGGCGGTATGTTCTCGCTGGATAACGGCCGGGAAAAGCGCTTCCTCACCCGCTCGCGCATGTTCGGCGGTGGGGAGGCCTGCGCGATCCCGGGCGCGCAGCAAGCAATCTAGTGCTTGCGCACCTTGCCCGTCGGAATGGCGGATGAAGTGACCGAAACCGGATCGCTTGCCGGGAAGCTGTCCTCCAGCCCCTGCGCCAGCTGATCTTCCATCTCGTCGACATCGCCGGCTGCCCGGGCGCTCGGCTGCGCCGCGCCCGTTTCCACGCTCGAAAGCGCGGCGGTCTCATCGAACGACGCCAATTCGCCCATGACGGCCTTGGCCCTATCGATCGCATTGTTCGACGTCAGCGTCCGATCCATGTCCTTGCGCAACAGCACGGACACGACCTCGCCGCCCTTGCCGACGAACTCGACCGTAAATCCTCGTCTCCCGCCCTGCTCCGGAATCACCTGCGTGCCGATGACCTGCATGAACTGTCTCCTTTGCACATCTGAGGAGACAACGGCGGCAATCGGACAAAGTTCCGCGAACGGCCAGCGCCATCGCGCGGGCAAAAAAAAGCCACCGCTCGTGACGGTGGCCGTAGTCATGAAGGTCTTCAAAACCTCCAGAGGGGAACAGTTGCGTCATCGACCAGCGGGCCGGCCGACTGCATAAGCAACTCTAGGTAATATTAGTCCCCTATCGTAAAAATTCAATCAATTGGCGGCTGAATTTATCGAGGGACGTAAATCAAATTTCCAGATCCGC
>NZ_DDHH01000100.1:0-3520 GCF_002338015.1 Rhizobium sp. UBA1881 | reverse complement strand
ATCAAGGCTGTACAACAAGCCCGAGGATGACGGTCGAGAGAGAATTGTGATGCCATATCAATAGGTTGGAAATGGCGTGTATTACGGTCCTCATCCGTCAACCTACCTGAACCTCCCCAGAACACCGAAACGCCCGGACAAAGCCGGGCGTTTCGATCTCATATCCTTACTCGGCCGCTTCTGCGTAGGCTTCCAGTGGTGGGCAGGTGCAGATCAGGTTGCGGTCGCCGAAGACGTTGTCGACGCGGTTGACCGGGGACCAGTACTTGTCCACGCGGAAGGCACCGGGAGGGAAGCAGGCCTGTTCGCGCGAATAGGGGCGATCCCATTCGCCGACCAGGTCTTCGACCGTGTGCGGGGCGTTCTTCAGCGGGTTGTTGGCCTTGTCGGAGCGACCTTCCTCGATATCGCGGGCTTCCTGGCGGATCGCCAGCATCGCCTCGCAGAAGCGGTCGAGTTCGGCCTTGGTTTCCGATTCCGTCGGCTCGATCATCAGCGTGCCGGCAACGGGCCAGCTCATGGTCGGGGCATGGAAGCCGCAGTCGATCAGGCGCTTGGCGACGTCGTCGACGGTCACGCCTGCGCTGTCGACCAGCGGACGGGTGTCGATGATGCACTCGTGCGCCACGCGGCCGGCCTCGGACTTGTAGAGCACGTCGTAGGCGCCCTTCAGCCGGGCGGCGATGTAGTTGGCGTTGAGGATCGCCACCTTGGTCGCCTGCGTCAGGCCTTCGCCGCCCATCATCAGGCAGTAGCTCCAGGAGATCGGCAGGATGGATGCCGAGCCGAAGGCTGCCGCCGATACGGCACCCGAACGGCCGTCGGTTTCCGGATGGCCGGGGAGATGCGGGGCGAGGTGCGACTTGACGCCGATCGGACCCATGCCGGGACCGCCGCCGCCATGGGGGATGCAGAAGGTCTTGTGCAGGTTGAGGTGGCTGACGTCGGAGCCGATGTCACCAGGTCGGGACAAACCAACCATGGCGTTCATGTTGGCGCCGTCGAGATAGACCTGGCCACCGTGCTTGTGCACGAGATCGCAGATCTCCTTCACCGTTTCCTCGAACACGCCATGCGTCGAGGGGTAGGTGATCATGCAGCAGGAGAGGTTCTCCGAATACTGCTCGGCCTTGGCGCGGAAGTCATCGAGGTCGATGTCGCCGTTTTCGCGAACCTTGACGACCACGACCTTCATGCCGACCATCTGGGCGGACGCCGGGTTTGTGCCGTGCGCAGACGTCGGGATCAGGCAGACGTCGCGGTGGCCGTTGCCGTTGGCGATGTGGTAGTTGCGGATCGTCAAGAGGCCCGCATATTCGCCCTGCGCGCCGGAGTTCGGCTGCATGGAGAAGGCGTCGTAGCCGGTGACGGCGCAGAGCTTTTCCGTCAGGTCGTCGATCATCTCGCGATAGCCGAGCGCCTGGTCAGCCGGCACGAAGGGATGGATATCCGAAAACTCGGGCCAGGTGATCGGCAGCATTTCCGCCGTGGCGTTGAGTTTCATCGTGCAGGAGCCGAGCGGGATCATCGAGCGGTCGAGCGCCAGGTCGCGGTCCGAGAGGCGACGGATGTAGCGCGTCATCTCGCTTTCGGCGCGGTTCATGTGGAAGATCGGATGCGTCAGGTACTCGCTGGTGCGGGCGAGGCCCTTTGGCAGGCGATAGCTGGGCTCGAAATCCGCCACGGCGAAGTTGCCGCCGAAGGCGCGCCAGACGGCTTCCAGCGTCGCCGGGCGGGTGCGCTCGTCGAGGCTCATGCCGATCTTGGTGGCGCCGACCTTGCGCAGGTTGACGCCTTCGGCGACCGCCGCGCGCAGGATGACGCCCTGCATGTGGCCGACATCGACGGTGATGGTGTCGAAGAAGGTTTCAGGCTCGATGGTGTAGCCGAGCTTTTCCAGGCCCTTGGCCATCAGAACGGCCTTCTGGTGGACCTGCTGGGCGATCGCCTTGATGCCCTTGGGGCCATGGAAGACGGCATACATCGAGGCCATGACGGCGAGCAAAACCTGCGCGGTGCAGATGTTCGACGTCGCCTTTTCGCGGCGGATGTGCTGTTCGCGGGTCTGCAGCGACAGGCGATAGGCGCGGTTGCCGCGGGCATCGACCGAGACGCCGACAAGACGGCCGGGCATGGAGCGCTTGTGGGCGTCCTTCACCGACATGTAAGCCGCGTGCGGGCCGCCGTAGCCGACGGGAACGCCGAAGCGCTGCGAAGAGCCGATGGCGATGTCGGCGCCCATTTCGCCAGGCGACTTCAGAAGCGTCAGCGCCAGGATGTCGGCGGCGACAATGGCGATGGCGCCGGTCTGGTGCAGGCGCGAGATCAGGCCGGTGAAATCATGCACATGGCCGTGCGTGCCCGGATACTGGAAGATGGCGCCGAAGACGTCGACCGGATCGAGATCCGTGAACGGGTTGCCGATGACGACGCTCCAGCCGAGCGGCTCGGCGCGGGTCTTGATCAGCTCGATGGTCTGCGGATGGCAGGCGGCGTCTACGAAGAAGGCCCTGGCCTTCGACTTGGAGACGCGCTCGGCCATCGCCATGCCTTCGGCGGCAGCCGTCGCTTCATCGAGCAGCGAGGCGTTGGCGACGTCGAGGCCGGTGAGGTCGCAGATCATCGTTTGGTAGTTCAGCAGTGCCTCCAGGCGACCCTGGGAGATTTCCGGCTGGTAGGGCGTATAGGCCGTGTACCAGGCCGGGTTTTCCAGGATGTTGCGCTGGATGACCGGCGGCGTGATCGTGCCGTAATAGCCCTGGCCGATCAGCGAGGTCAGGACCTTGTTCTTGTTGGCGGTTTCGCGCAGCTTGTCGAGCGCCTCGCGCTCCGTCATCGGCGCGCCCCAGAGGAGCGGCGCCTTCTGGCGGATGGAGGGCGGCACGGTCGCGTCGATCAGCCCGTCGAGGCTGTTGTAACCGATGACCTTGAGCATATCGGTCATTTCGGCCGGGGAAGGGCCGATGTGACGACGATTGGCGAAGTCGTAGGGCTGGTAGTCGGTAAACTGGAATTCCGTCGGCGTCGTCATTACGCGGTGAGCTCCTTGTAGGCCGCTTCATCGAGCAGGCCGTCGGCATCGGCGGCGTTGGCAAGCTTCAGCTTGAAGAACCAGCCAGACCCTTGAGGGTCTGAATTGACCAGCGACGGATCGGCGACGATGGCCGGGTTCACTTCGGTGATCTCGCCGGCCAGCGGGCAGTAGACATCCGAGGCGGCCTTGACGGATTCGACGGTGGCCGCGTTGTCGTTCTTGCCGAAGGTGGCGCCGACTTCAGGCAGTTCCACGAACACCAGATCGCCGAGCTGCTCGACGGCATAGGTGGTGATGCCGACGGTGGCGACACCGGCTTCGATCTGCAGCCATTCGTGTTCTTCGGTGAATTTCAGCATGGGATGGTCCTCTCTGGGGAATGGGGTGTTTGGTGGAATTGGGTGGTTTGTTTTGGTTGGCGTGGCGGCGTGTGGTGGCTGCTGGCTGAGGTGGTGCCGTGTGGCGCCCCCCTCTGGCCTGCCGGCC
>NZ_DDHH01000058.1:0-11353 GCF_002338015.1 Rhizobium sp. UBA1881 | reverse complement strand
CTTCCACCGCGTGATCGACGGCTTCATGGCACAGACCGGCGACGTGCAGTACGGCAACATGGAAAAGGGCTTCGACAAGAACCAGGTCGGCACCGGCGGCTCCGACATGCCGAACATTCCGGCCGAGTTCTCCAAGACCCCGTTCGTGCGCGGCACGGTCGGCATGGCGCGCTCGCAGGACCCGAATTCGGCCAACTCGCAGTTCTTCATCATGTTCGCTGACGGCTCCTTCCTGAACGGCCAGTACACGGTCGTCGGCAAGGTGATCTCCGGCATGGAGAACGTCGACAAGATCCAGAAGGGCGAAGGCCAGAACGGCGAAGTCAGCAATCCTGACCGCATGGTCAAGGTCACCATCGCCAAGAAGTAAGTTTCAAGACCAGTAGGAGAATAACAATGGCTGAGATCAAGGATCCGGAAAACACCATCATCCTGGAAACCACCAAGGGTAATGTCGTCATCCAGCTTCTGCCTGAAGTGGCGCCCGAGCACGTGGCCCGCATCAAGGAACTCGCACGCGAGAAGGCTTATGACGGCGTCGTGTTCCACCGCGTGATCAACGACTTCATGGCGCAGACCGGCGACGTGAAGTTCGGCAAGAAGGGCGGCGAGAGCTTCAACCCGGGTCGTGCCGGCATGGGCGGCTCCGAGAAGCCGGACCTGAAGGCTGAGTTCTCGGCCGTCAGCCACATCCGCGGCACCTGCTCGATGGCCCGTTCGCAGAACCCGAACTCCGCCAACTCGCAGTTCTTCATCTGCTTCACGGATGCTCCCTGGCTGAACAAGCAGTATTCCGTCTGGGGCCAGGTCATCGAAGGCATGGACAACGTCGACAAGATCAAGAAGGGCGAACCGGTCGTCGATCCGGATTCGATCGTCTCGATGCGGGTTGCCGCCGACGTCTGATTGTGATGTTTGCTGGAACCCGCCCTTGCGCGAGAGCGCGGGGCGGGTTTCGCTTTGCCTGGACCAGCCTTCCCCGGAACTGCCCTATGCGCGTAGACCTTTTCGATTTCGAGCTTCCCGATGAGCGGATCGCTCTGCGGCCCGCCGAGCCGCGCGACAGCGCGCGCCTGCTTGTCGTCGATCCCAATGGCGAAACGAAGATCTCCGATCACCGTGTTTCCGACCTGCCGTCCTTCCTGAAGGCGGGGGATGCGCTTGTCTTCAACGACACCAAGGTCATTCCGGCGCAGCTCGAAGGCATCCGCTACCGCGAGGGTGCGGGCGGTCAGCAGGTTTCGGCGACGCTGCATATGCGGGTCGGCGCCAATCGCTGGAAGGCCTTTGCCAAGCCCGGCAAGCGCATCAAGGTCGGCGACCGGATCGCCTTCGGCCATGGTGGCGAAAGCTGCCTTCTCGGCTCGCTCGACTGCACCGTGGAAGAGAAGGGCGAGGGCGGCGAGGTGACGCTGGCCTTCGACCTGTCAGGCCCGGCGCTCGACGAAGTCATCCATTCCGTCGGCCATATTCCGCTGCCGCCCTACATCGCCGCCAAGCGCGCCGAGGACGAGCGTGACCGCGCCGACTACCAGACCATCTATGCCCGCGAGGACGGCGCTGTCGCCGCACCCACCGCCGGACTGCATTTCACGCCCGAACTCTTCGCAGCACTCGACAAGGCCGGCATCGAGCGGCATTTCGTGACGCTGCATGTCGGTGCCGGCACCTTCCTGCCTATGAAGGTCGACGATACCGACGACCACAAGATGCATCTCGAGAGCGGTTATGTCAGCGGCGAGACGGCCGCCAAGCTCAATGCCGTGAAGGCGAGGGGCGGGCGGATCGTCTGCGTCGGCACAACCTCGCTGCGTTTGATCGAGAGCGCAGCGCAGGATAGCGGCGAGATGTGCGGCTGGGCGGGCGCCACCGGCATCTTCATCACCCCGGGCTACCGCTTCAAGGCGGTCGATGTGCTGATGACCAACTTCCATCTGCCGCGCTCGACGCTGTTCATGCTGGTCTCGGCCTTTGCCGGCCTCGAGACCATGCATGCGGCCTATGAACATGCCATTTCGACAGGCTACCGCTTCTATTCCTATGGCGATTCCAGCCTTCTTTTCCGGAAAGATTAGATGACCGAGAACTTCCAGTTCACCCTCAAGAAGACCGATGGCGGCGCCCGTCTCGGCGAAGTCTCCATGCCGCGCGGCACGATCCGTACGCCGGCCTTCATGCCCGTCGGCACCGTTGGTACCGTCAAGGCGATGTATCTCGACCAGGTGCGTGAGGGCGGCGCCGATATCATTCTCGGCAATACCTATCACCTGATGCTGCGGCCAACGGCCGAGCGCGTTGCGCGGCTTGGCGGGTTGCACAAGCTGATCCGCTGGGATGGGCCGATCCTCACCGATAGCGGCGGCTTCCAGGTCATGTCGCTGTCAGGACTGCGCAAGCTCGATGAGCAGGGCGTGACCTTCAAGAGCCATGTCGACGGCAGCCTGCACCACATGTCGCCGGAGCGCTCGATCGAGATCCAGGGGCTGCTCGACAGCGATATCCAGATGCAGCTCGACGAGTGCGTTGCGCTTCCGGCCGAGCCGCGCGAGATCGAACGCGCCATGGAGATGTCGCTGCGCTGGGCCGAGCGCTGCAAGGTCGCTTTCGGCAACCAGCCGGGCAAAGCAATGTTCGGCATCGTGCAGGGCGGCGATATTCCGGCACTGCGCGTGCGCTCGGCCGCAGCGCTTGCCGATCTCGACCTCAAGGGCTACGCGGTGGGCGGTCTTGCCGTCGGCGAGCCACAGGCGGTGATGCTGAAGATGCTCGAGGAGACGCTGCCGGTGCTGCCGACCGAAAAACCGCGTTACCTCATGGGCGTCGGCACGCCTGAGGACATGCTGCGCTCGGTGGCGCGCGGGATCGACATGTTCGACTGTGTGATGCCGACCCGGTCTGGCCGTCACGGCCTGGCCTTCACCCGCCGCGGCAAGGTCAACATCCGCAATGCCCGTCATGCCGAGGATATGCGCCCGCTCGACGAGCAGTCGAACTGCCCGGCGACGCGCGATTACTCACGCGCCTACCTGCACCACCTCGTGCGCTCCAACGAGGCGCTGGGCGGCATGCTGCTGTCGTGGAATAACCTCTCCTACTATCAGGAACTGATGCAGGGTATCCGCAAGGCGATTGCCGAAGGTCGCTTCGCCGATTTCATGGCGGAGACGGAAGCTGAGTGGGCTAAGGGCGACATCGATCCGGTCTAAGGCTCAGATGCCTTTGCTCGCCGTATCAGGCAGGATCTGGACGCCGCCGATCTTATAGCTGCCATCCGGCTGACGGATGACCTGATAGATCGCCGTCCAGTCCTTGCCGTCGCGGCCGGAGATCAGCACCTCGTGGTAGATCATCGCGCCGTTGTCGATCGATCGGCTGCGGCCGAAGGCGTAGTTTCCGGGGTGATAGACCGGCTCATAGCTCTTCTTGACCATGGCGAAGAAGACGTTCTTGTCGGGATAGACGGCCTTGATGTCAGGGGCGGCGTAGGAATAGGCCGCTTCCGGATCGTCCTGCAGGAAAGCCTTGATCTGCGCCTCGATCATCGACCGTGTCGTATCCAGCGGGTCTTCCGCGCGCGCCGGCGACAGCGTGAAAATCGCGGTGAGACTGAGGATGAGGACTGCGAAGAAGGCGCGCATCGGCATATCTCCCACTATCCCGTGGCCATAGCCGCCACCCCTTGAATTGTAGGGCTTTCAGCGCGCAAGGAAAGAGGCAATCAGAGCCGGCCGCGCGCGAATATTCGCGACAGGATCAGACCGGCGACGAGCACGCCAGCGGCGATGAAGATGGTGTCGATAGGAGTGCCAATATAGAGCGGCCCGACATTGGCGAAGAGCAGGAAGGCGACGACGAAGTTCGCCCAGCCCCAGACGACATTCAATTCCGCCGAGCTCTCGCCGGCGCCTGACATGCGCACGAATGGCGTGCGGAACGGCCGGCCACAGACGCCGTTGACGAAGTGCGGAATGCCGTTCGTCATGATGGCGGCGGCAAAGAAGTGAACGATAAAGGCGATCCAGGGCATCGGCGTCTCCAAGATGGTCATCCTGGCGGCGCGACGGGACGTCACGCTACGGGATGAACCAGAATTCCGGCAGGAACGCGTTGACCTAAGCTCTTGTTCCGTAAGCGTGATCAGATCGTGTGGTAGCGACGATCGAAATAGATCAGCGCCTGGCCGCCTTCGTTCTCCTTGATGGCGACAACCTCGCAGATCAGGATGTCGTGGGTGCCGCCATCGGAGACCGACTTAACCTTGCAGTCGAGGGAGATCAGCGCGTCGTCAAGCGCCGGCGCGCCTGTTTCAAGGACCGACCAGCTGGCGCCTTCGAACCGTTCCTGCACGGGGGTCTTGCCGCCGAAGCGCCGGCTCAGATCCTCATGGGCGTGCGACAGCGTGTTGACGCAGAGTACGCGGTTGGCGTTCACGGCGGGGTAGGCGGAGGAGCCGCGATTGATGCAGACCAGAAGCGTGGGCGGATCGTCGGTGACGCTGCAGACGGCGGTTGCCGCAAAGCCCGCAAGGCCTGCCGGTCCATCCGATGTGACGACGTTGACGGCGGCGCCGAGGCGGGCCATGGCGTTGCGGTAATCCTGCTTGCGCTGGTCGGGAACAGCACCCGCGATTGTCGCGGGCGCCTCCGGGATTATTTTGGCTGATGCTTGCATATCGGGGTCCTAGCGGATTTCGGATCTCGCGTCACGAAGGAAGCGCAGCATGGTGTCGTTGAAGCTCTCGGCCTCCGTCACGTTGACGGCGTGCGCGCCGAAATCAGTCAGCGCCAGTTCGGCATGCGGCAGTCCCTCGGCGAGGCGCACCGATCGGGTGTAGGGGACGAGGAGGTCGTCGCGGGTGGCCATGACCAGCGTGTGGGCAACGATCTCCGACAGCCGGTCATCGAGATCGAAGGCCCGGAGAGCCGCGATACGGCGCAGGATATTGGTCTTGCCCTGGAAATGGGCGATGGCGTGCCGCTCCTCGGTCTCGAGACGCTCGGCATTGTCGGACATCCAGACCGACGGATAGAGGAAGAGCGGCTGCGCCTTGACGAACATCTCGACGCCCGACCGCTCCAGCAGCTCGATCCTGATATCAAAGCAGCGGCCGGAATGCGGGTCCGCCTTGCTCCAGGCGTTGACGAGGATGAGCTGGCCGATCATGTCGGGGCGGCGGAGCGCGATATCGAGCCCGATGAGGCCACCGAGCGCGTGGCCCATGAAGTCGAAGCGCTCGATGCCGAGCTCCAGCGCGATCTCCAGCACGTCGTCGGCCATGGCGGCGATGCCTCTCGCCTCGGGCACCTCGCCGCCGGTGCGGCCGGTGCCGCGATGATCGTAGGTGATGACGCGGAAATCGGCTGACAGCGCCTCGATCTGCGGCGCCCAGTAACCCGCTACGCCGCCAAGGCCGGATGACAGGATGATGGTCCTCGCACCGGCATGGGTCTGGCCATGTATGTCGTAATGCATGCTCGTCACTTCTTGCCGATATGGGCGACAGTCGCGATCTCGACGAGCGCGTCAGGCTTCACCAGGCCGCACTGAACGCAATAACGGGCCGGCTTGTCGCCGGGGAAATATTCGGCATAAACGGCGTTGACGGCTTGGTAGTTGGCCCAGTCGGTGACGAATATGTGGTTCATGGTCACGTCTTCCATCGTGCCGCCGGCCGTCTCGATCACCGACTTGATGATATCGAGCACATGGCGGGTCTGTGCGCCGGCATCGCCGACATGGACGACGTCGTTGTTCTTGTCGAAGGGCAGGGTGCCGGAGACATAGACGATGCCATCGGCAAGCGTGCCCGGCGAATAGGGGGCGATCGGCTTCTGGGTTCCCTCGGGGACGATGATCGATTTTGGCATGATGTGTCCTCTTCTTTGCTCGTGATCAGGCTTCGGTGGGCGCGGCTTGGCTGATGACGCCGCAGAAATCGTTGACGGTTGAGACCCAGCCGAAGAATTTCTCGACGTTGTAGACGGTCGCCCGCTGGATGAAATCGGGACCGAGGTGATGGGTCGCGTCTTCAAGCATCACGCCGAAATATTCGAGGTGAAAGGCATCGCGCAACGAGCTCTCGACGCAGACATTGGTGGCGATGCCGACAAAGACGAGGTTGCGGATGCCGCGGGCGCGCAGAACGCTGTCCATGTTGGTGTTGAAGAAGCCGCTGTAGCGGGTCTTCGGTACCAGAATGTCGCCCGGTTGCGGCTGCAACTCGTCGACGATCGCGTAGTCCCATGTGCCCTTTGCCAGAAGCTGGCCCTGCAGCTCCGGCCGCTGGCGCATGGTCTTCAGCGCATTCGACTTGTGATAATTGGGCGAGCCCGGACCGCCGGCCTCGACATAATCCTTGTCCCAGCCGTTCTGGAAATAGATGACCTGGACGCCCGCGGCGCGTGCGGCGTCGAGCGTTTTCTTGATGTTGGCGATCGTGCCCTTGGCGCCGGCGATATCGAAGCCGGCGAGATCGACATAGCCGCCCTCGGTCGAATAGGCGTTCTGCATGTCGACGACCACCACGGCGGTTTCGCTCGGCTTCAGCGTGATCGGCTCGGGGCGGGCGGGGAGGGTGACGCTTTGCGTGCGCTCGCGCGGCGCCTCGTATCCAACAGGTGCGACACTCATTCGGCGGCCTCCAGCATTTCGGTGACGTGGCGGCGGCTATTCATCAGCGGCTGTACATATTTGCCGAACTTCTCGACGCCTTCGACGAAATCGTCGAACGTCAGCATGACACCGCCGGTGCCGGGCACCGCAGCCATCTCGTCGAGCATTGCGGCGACCTCCTCATAGGATCCTATCAGCGTGCCCATGTTGATATTGACGGCCGATACGGGGTTCGACATATGGCGAACATTGGTGTCGGAACCGGACTTGGTATCGGCAGCACTCTGCAGGCCGAGCCATTTGATCGCTTCTTCATCGGCGCCTGCCTTGTAATGCTCCCACTTCGCCCAGGCGTCCTCCGACTTTTCCTCGGCAAGCACCATCGTCAGTACGAAGGAGCGCACGTCGCGTCCGGTCTTTGCCGTTGCGTTGAGAAGGCGCTGGTTGGTCGAGGCGAAGGCCGTGGGCGTGTTGACGCCAACGCCGAAGCAGAAGCTGTAATCGGCATAGGCGGCGGAGAATGCCATGCCCTTGTCGGACGAGCCGGCGCAGATCAGCTTCACGTTTTCGGGCACCGGCTTCATCCGGCAATCGTCCATCTGGAAGAACTTGCCCTTGAGATCGGATTGGCCCGTCGTCAGGAGGTCCTTGAGGACGGTCGTATATTCGCCGAGATATTCGTAACGGTCGCCGAAATAGTCGTCGCCCGGCCACAGGCCCATCTGGCTGTATTCCGGCCGCTGCCAGCCGGTCACGAGATTGACGCCGAAACGACCGCCGGAAATGCTGTCGATCGTGGTCGCCATGCGCGCGACGATCGCTGGAGGCATGACCAGTGTCGCTGCGGTGCCGAACAGCTTGATCTTCGACGTGACGGCGGCAAGGCCGGCCATCAGCGTAAAGGATTCCAGATTGTAGTCCCAGAACTCCGTCTTGCCGCCGAAGCCGCGGAGCTTGATCATCGACAAGGCAAAATCGAAGCCGTATTTCTCGGCCTTCAGCGTGATCTCCTTGTTGAGCTCAAAGCTCGGCTTGTACTGCGGCGCGTTCTCCGACAGCAGCCAACCATTGTTTCCGATCGGAATGAAAACACCGATTTCCATATTTGCTCTCCTCTTGAGGCAACGCGGCCAAGGACTTGGTTCGGCATTTTCAATGCAGGTGGCGTGCCAGATTGATAAACGCCAATAAAATCAGAGTGATGCGACATGGTTGATCATGCTTTATTTATCGTTTGGTCAAATTTTTACCGAACGATAAATTTCATGCCGAAAAAGCAGACAATGCTGCTCAAATTTTTAGCCGCACGCGATCGCGCCTTAAAATTTCGCAAGTCTGCGCGGTGCGCCCGTGGCCTACAACCGCGAGACGCGAGCTCACCAAGAAGTAACTTGACTTTTTGAAGCCGGATTTGGATATCGGGCAAATCCTTGAAGCGGCTGGCCTTTGCTAGGACGCACTGTCTTCCACACAGTTGCATTCAGCGCCCAATGGCGCGCCGCAAACTTTTTATGTCAATTGGGGGGCTCGCGGATGAGCACATCGTCGCTGCTGAAACGGTTCGCTGGTTACTACAAACCGCACCGAGGGCTGTTCGTGCTCGATTTCGGCAGCGCGGTGACGGCGGGCCTGCTGGAACTTGCGTTTCCCGTGGCCGTGACGATGTTCATCGACAAGCTGCTGCCGACCGGTCAATTGGGCCTGATCGGACTGGCGGCGCTCGGCTTGCTTGCGATCTATGTCGTCAACGCCGGGCTGCAGGTCATCGTCACCTATTGGGGCCATATGCTTGGCCTGAAAATCGAGACGGAGATGCGGGCGAGGGCATTCGACCATCTGCAGAAACTGTCCTTCTCCTATTTCGACAACCAGAAGACCGGCCATCTTGTGGCGCGGCTGACCAAGGATCTTGAAGAGATCGGCGAGGTCGCCCATCACGGGCCGGAGGATATCTTCATTGCCGTGATGACGCTGGTCGGCGCCTTTATTCTCATGTGGTGGGAACATCCGCCGCTGGCAATCGTGACCGCGCTGATCGTGCCGCTGACGGCCCTTGTGACGACGCGCTACGGCCGCCGGATGACGAAGACCTGGCATTCGCTCTACGGCCGCGTTGCGGATTTCAACGCCCGCATCGAGGAGACGGTCGGCGGCATTCGCGTCGTCCAGGCTTTCGCCAACGAGGACCACGAGCGCCAGCTCTTCGCCGTCAACAATGCCGGCTATCTCTCGACCAAGCTGCAGGCTTACTGGGCGATGGCGGCCTCGACGTCGCTGTCCTATCTCTCGATGCGCTTCGTGCAGGTGGTCGTGATGCTTGTCGGCGCATGGTATGTCACGAGAGGCGAACTCTCGGCCGGCGGCTTTGTTGGCTTCCTGCTTCTCGTCGGCGTCTTCTTCCGGCCGATCGACAACATCAATTCGGTGATCGAGACCTATCCGAAGGGGATTGCCGGCTTCCAGCGCTATACGGCGTTTCTCGACACCGATCCCGATATCGCCGACCGGCCCGATGCGCGCAACATGCCGCGGCTGACGGGCGACATCCGCTACAACGACGTTCGCTTTGCCTACCAGATCGGAAAGCCGATCCTCGACGGGCTCGACCTGACGATCAAGGCGGGCGAGACGATCGCCTTCGTCGGACCGTCAGGGGCCGGCAAGACGACCGTCTGTTCGCTGCTGCCGCGCTTCTATGACGTTACCAGCGGCGCCATTTCCATCGATGGCGTCGATATCCGCCAGATGACGCTGGCGTCCCTGCGCTCGAGCATCGGTATCGTGCAGCAGGACGTGTTCCTGTTTGCAGGCACCATGCGCGAAAACATCGCCTATGGCAGGCTGGGAGCGACAGAAGCCGACATCCTCGACGCGGCCCGCCGGGCGCGTCTCGACGAGGTGATCGCCGGTCTGCCGGCTGGACTGGATACCATCATCGGCGAGCGCGGCGTCAAGCTCTCCGGCGGTCAGAAGCAGCGACTGGCGATTGCCCGCATCTTCCTCAAGAACCCGCCGATCCTCATTCTCGACGAGGCGACGTCGGCGCTGGACACGGAGACCGAGCGGGCGATCCAGCAATCACTGGCCGAGCTGTCTCAAGGCCGCACGACGCTCGTCATCGCCCACCGGCTTGCGACGATCACCGAGGCGGACCGGATTTGCGTGATCGACAAGGGCAGGGTGGTGGAAGAGGGCAGCCACCGCGACCTCCTGCGGCGCGCAGGCCCCTATCGGCGGCTGCATATGGCGCAACAGACGAGCGCGCCTGATGACGATGGCGCGCCGGACAAGAAGAAGCTGGCGTAGCCTCTAGCGCTGACATCCTCACCTTAGGTGAGGATCTCGATTGTCTCATTTAATCAGATACTTGGCCGGCTATGTTGTTGCAAGGCCAGCCATGCGAGCACGCCATAACGCTACAACAAATAGCTGACGGGCTCGTTGCTAACTGGGTGCGGGAAGACGCCCATCTCGACGCCGAAGACCGACTTCAGCACGTCCGACTGAACGATCTCGCTTGGCTTGCCGCGCGCCGAAATCCTACCGTCGTTCAGCGCCACCAACTCGTCGCAATAACGCGCCGCAAGGTTGATGTCGTGGAGGACGACGACGATCGTCAGGCCACGCTCATGGCTCAGTTCGCGCAGCAACGACAGGACGCCGGCCTGGTGGGCGAGGTCGAGCGCGGAGGTGGGCTCATCGAGCAGCAGGCAGCTGGCGTTCTGCGCCAGCATCATGGCGATCCAGGCGCGCTGACGCTCCCCACCCGACATGTTGGCAACGAGACTATCGGCGAAGCGCTCGAGATCGGTGCGGCGGATCGCATCCTCGACCAGATCGCGATCGGCCTGGGTGAAGCGTCCGAGCGTGCCGTGCCAAGGGAAACGACCGAGCGCGACAAGCTCGCGCACCGTCATGCCATCGGTGGCGGGGGTGAACTGCGGCATGTAGGCGATCTCGCGGGCGAAAGCGCGCCCGCCCCAGCTCGCCGCCGGCTTTCCCTGAAGCGCAACCGCGCCCGACGTCGGATCGACCTGGCGGGCGATGGTCTTCAGGAGCGAGCTCTTACCCGAACCGTTTGGCCCGACCAGCCCATAGACACGGCCCGCCTCAAGCGTCAGATCGACACCGCGCAGAATATGCTTCTTGCTGGCCTCGTAGTGGATCTGCGACAGGGTGAGGAATTCGGCGGGCATGATGGGATCTCCGGCTGCATGTGACGCGAGGCCGGATATCCGGATCGCACGGATGTAACTGCAAAACTTCACTGATGATGTCAACTTATGCGACGACGGGAATAGGGCGGGGTGTGGTATTTCGTTCTCGGGCGCACGTCGCGTCTCAAGCCTTTGCAAGGATTGCCTGAACCACCGCTCGCGCCCGGAGCATTGTGTCCGTTCTTTGAGAGAGGCCCATGAAGACGGTTTCGACCTTCACCAGATAGCGGACCACTTCAGCCGCCGGTACGCCTTGGCGAAGCTGGGTGGTGGCGTTCTGGAGGTAGCTGTCATATTCGTCCTCGAAGCCAGCTACGTCGCCGTCGCGCCATGTGCATCCGTCGGGCATGAGCCCGATGGTATCCCACATCGACCAGCCGATATCCCTCAGTTTCGACAAATCAATTATGGATGACGACACGCGGTTGTCCTTCAGCGCTCATGCAGGTGAGACTGTCGCATCTCTAACTGGCCCAACTGTCGCATTACTAAATAGCCCTTACACACGATGTCAAAGCTGAATA
>NZ_DDHH01000076.1:0-14795 GCF_002338015.1 Rhizobium sp. UBA1881 | reverse complement strand
CTTGTGGGGGAGATGCCGGCAGGCAGAGGGGGTCTTGAGCCGCAGGCTCCACGAAACACCATCACTTTGTAAACCACACCCAAGGAGGAGTACCCCATGAGCACCGGATTTTTCGGCGATATCCAGAAAATCAAGTATGAAGGCCCTGATAGCACCAATCCGCTGGCCTTCCGCTATTACCAGCCGGACGAGATCGTTCTCGGCAAGCGGATGGAAGACCATCTGCGTTTCGCCGTTGCCTACTGGCACACCTTCACATGGCCGGGCGGTGACCCCTTTGGTGGGCAGACGTTCCTGCGTCCGTGGTTCGAAGACACGATGAAGGCTGCGAAGCTGAAGGCCGATGTGGCTTTCGAATTCTTCTCGCTGCTCGGCGCGCCCTATTATTGCTTCCACGACGCCGACGTGCGCCCCGAGGGCAAGAACTTTGCCGAGAACACCAAGAACCTCAACGAGATCGTCGATTACTTCGCGGAGAAGCAGGCTGCCACCGGCACCAAGCTGCTCTGGGGCACGGCGAACCTCTTCTCCAACCGCCGCTTCATGTCGGGTGCGGCAACCAATCCCGATCCCGATGTCTTCGCTTTCTCCGCCGCGACCGTAAAGACCTGCATGGACGCGACCATGAAGCTTGGTGGCGAGAACTACGTTCTGTGGGGCGGCCGCGAAGGCTATGAGACGCTGCTCAACACCGACCTCAAGCGCGAGCTCGACCAGATGGGCCGCTTCCTCAACCTCGTGGTCGAGTACAAGCACAAGATCGGCTTCAAGGGCCAGATCCTGATCGAGCCGAAGCCGCAGGAGCCGACCAAGCACCAGTACGACTATGACGTCGCCACGGTCTACGGCTTCCTGAAGAAGAACGGCCTCGAAAACGAAGTGAAGCTCAACATCGAGCAGGGCCACGCGATCCTCGCCGGCCACTCCTTCGAGCACGAACTGGCGCTCGCAAACGCGCTCGGCATCTTCGGCTCGATCGACATGAACCGCAACGACTACCAGTCCGGCTGGGATACCGACCAGTTCCCGAACAATGTTCCTGAGATGGCGCTGGCTTACTACCAGGTTCTGGCAGGTGGCGGCTTCACCTCCGGCGGCACCAACTTCGACGCCAAGCTGCGCCGCCAGTCGCTCGATCCGGCAGACCTCCTGATCGGTCACATCGGCGGCATGGATTGCTGCGCCCGTGGTCTGAAGGCTGCCGCCAAGATGATCGAGGACAAGGCGCTGTCGCAGCCGCTCGCCAACCGCTATGCCGGCTGGGATTCGGCCGAAAGCCAGAAGATGCTGCGCGGCGAATATTCGCTGGAGCAGATCACCGCCCGCGTCGAGAGCCAGGACATCAACCCGCAGCCGAAGTCCGGCCAGCAGGAACTGCTCGAAAACGTCGTCAACCGCTACGTCTGATCGGTAGCGGATTGCTGAAACAAGAAAGCCGGGGAGCATTCGCTTCCCGGCTTTTTCTATTGCGCTATCGGCTCAGGCCTCAGAACACCTGACGCAGGATGATGAAGAGCACGAAGGCGATGGCGATGGAGGCGGGCAGCGTCAGGATCCAGGCCATCAGCATGTTGCGCACCGTCGACCATTGCAGGCCGGAGCCATTCGCCGCCATCGTGCCGGCGACGCCCGACGACAGCACGTGGGTGGTCGAAACCGGCAGGCCGAGATGGTCGGCGGCGCCGATGGTGACCATGGCGACGACTTCGGCGGCTGCCCCCTGGCCATAGGTCAGGTGGGTCTTGCCGATCTTTTCGCCGACGGTGATGACGATGCGCTTCCAGCCGACCATGGTGCCGAGGCCGAGTGCGATGGCGACGGCGATCTTGACCCAGAGCGGGATGAACTTGGTCGCGTTGTCGACCGCCTTGTGATAGGCGCTCACCGCCTGCAGATCGGCCGGCTCCATGGCGAGCAGCTTCTGCTTGTCGATCAGCTTCAGGGCTTCGCCGATCAGGTAGATGTCGTTGCGGACGTTGCTGACCAGATGCGTGGGCACGGCTTCCAGCGTCGGGAAGGCGGCGACTTCGGCGCTCGTGGCGTGGATGAACTGCTGAAGTGCCGGCGTCGTTGCGTCCGTCCAGACCTTGTTCTTCACGGCATTGCTGACCTCGACGCGGAAATCGCCGGCGGCCGCACCCGGCTTCACATATTTGCCAAGCGCGGTTTCCACCTGGGCCGACGCGCTCTTGTAGGCTTCGAGGTAGTTGACATCGGGGGTGCGGTTGAGCGCGAAGGCGGTGGGGACGAGGCCGATCAGGATCAGCATGATCAGGCCCATGCCCTTCTGGCCGTCGTTCGATCCGTGGGCGAAGCTGACGCCGGTGCAGGTGAAGATCAAAAGACCGCGAATCCAGAGCGGCGGCGGATTGTTGCCCTTCGGCTCCTCGTAGAGCGCCTTGTTGCGTACCAGCACCTTCATGACCAGAAGCAGGACAGCCGAGAGGCCGAAGCCGATCAGCGGCGAGATCAGCAGCGACAGGCCGATGTTGGTAGCTTGCGACCAGTCGACACCGCTGGTGGCGCTACCCGCCGGCGCCAGGAACTGGTTGGCGAGGCCGACGCCGATGATCGAGCCGACAAGCGTGTGCGAGCTAGAGGATGGCAGGCCGAGATACCAGGTGCCGAGGTTCCAGAGGATGGCGGCGATCAACAGCGCGAAGACCATGGCGAGGCCGGAACCGGAGCCGACCTGCAGGATGAGCTCGACCGGAAGCAGCGCCAGGATGCCGAAGGCGACCGCGCCGCTCGACATCATGACGCCGAGGAAATTGAAGAAGCCCGACCAGATGACGGCAAATTCGGCCGGCATGGAGCGGGTGTAGATGACGGTGGCGACGGCATTTGCGGTGTCGTGGAAACCGTTGACGAATTCGAAGCCGAGCGCGATGAGCAATGCCAGGCCGAGCATGATCCAGGGAACGGCGGCGACGCTGGTGAGATCGCGCCCGAGCGCGTAACCGACATAGCCGAGACCGGCGACAAGCAGGAGGATGATGACGGGAAGGAACCACTTTTTCGAAGCCGACCCGTGCAGCGGGTGGTTCTCGTGATCCCGGTGAATAGTCTCGTTGGTGATGTCAGCCATCTCAGTTCCTCTCTCAGAAGCCGTCCCTTCGAGTTATGCCTGCTGCGTGAACCTCTCATGACAATTGTCAATTCCATGTGCCGGCATGGCACGCGATGTCGCATTGCGGCTGACCGCGATCTCGGCTCTATTGCGAACAGAAATCAGCATGCATGATCGGGAGGATCACATGAGCTTGCCTTTCCAACTTGCCGCCTGCGCCGAGATGATCTGGCGCGACCGACCGATCGAATGGCGGGCTAGCCGCCTGAAGGAGATGGGCTTCGGCGTCGGGCTGTGGAACTGGCCGGAGCATGATCTCGGCAAACTCGAGGCGACGGGCGCGACTTTCACCATAATGAACGGCTACCTCACCGGGCGGCTGACGGATGACGAGGGGGCGGCGGAGCTTTTGAAGACGGCGCGCGAGACGGCCAAGGTCGGCAAACGGCTCGGCGTGCAGCGTCTCAACCTGCACGGAACCGGGCTGGGCGAGGGCGGCCTGCCGGTGCAGCCGGTCGAGGTCGTCACCGGTCAGATGTGGCTGAAGGCGCGCGATACGCTCGCCCGCATCGTCGAGATGGCGGAGGCAGAGGACGTGGTCTTCACGCTCGAAAACCTCAACCTACCAGTCGATCATCCGGGCGTCCCCTTCGGCCGCGCCGAGGACACGCTGGCGCTGGTCTCCAGCATCGACCACCCGCGCCTGCGACTCAATCTCGACCTCTACCACGCGCAGATCGGCGAGGGGAACCTGATCGAACTCTGCCGCAAGAGCCTCCCATGGATCGGCGAAATCCAGGTCGCCGACGTCCCCGGCCGCATGGAGCCGGGCACCGGCGAGGTCAACTGGAAGGGCATCGCCCGGGCGCTGAAGGCGATGGGCTATGCCGGGCCTGTCGGCATGGAGGCGTTTGCGTCGGGTGACCCCGAGGCGGCGCTTGCGGCGTTCCGCGAGGCGTTTACGGTTTAGCGGCTGCCTTTGCCTCTTGATCGGTGCGCGCCGGCACTTTTGCCGTCAGGCCGATGCCGAGCGCCTTCATGACGGATAGCGTCGTCTTCAGCGTCGGGTTGCCCTCGGCGCTGAAGGAACGATAGAGCTGCTCCCGGGAGAGCCCCGTCTCACTGGCGATCTGGGTCATGCCCTTGGCGCGCGCAACGACGCCCAGCGCGTGGGCGATATAGCCGGCGTCCTCGGTCTCGAACGCTTCTTCTATGAAGACGGCAATTGCTTCGTCCGATGTCAGGTCATCGGCCGGATCGTAGTGGGTGAATTTCTCAGCCATTGTTCTCATTCCATTCGCTGAGCAGCCGTTTCGCCTCGGCGATATCGCGCTTCTGGCTGCCTTTGTCGCCACCGCAAAGAAGGATGATCAGCGTGTTGCCATCCTGCTTGAAGTAGATGCGGTAGCCTGGTCCGTAATGTATCCGCAGTTCGCTGATCCCGTCGCCGACCGGAACGGCATCGCCGGCATGTCCAAAAGCCAGCCTATCCAGCCGTGAAGCGATCAACGCCGTAGCGCGCTCGTCTTTCAAGCGTGCCCGCCATTTTCGAAAGGTCTCGGACTGCCTAAGTTCGAGCATAAGAAATTGTAGTTTTAAAACTACGAAATATCAAGCCATCATCGCACCGACCGCAGCCAGCCCTATACCAACATATAGGCCTTCCCATACCTCGGTTGCCTGTTGGGCCGTTAGGGCTCACGCTAGCTCTCCAGGTGAGCATTCGCGCTCCCTTGCAACCGCCAATCGAGAGGCCCCCATGTCCGATGATACCAATCACCAACGCCGTCGCTTCCTTGGCGCTGCGGCCTTCGCTGCTGCCGCTGTCGGCATTGCCGGCACTGTTCGTGCGCAGACGGCGGGAGCGGGAAGTGCGCTTGCGTCGGTCAAGCCGGGCACGAATACGTCCTTTCCGGCGCTGAAGCAGGTCAAGACCGGGGTGCTTGATATCGGCTATGCGGAGCTCGGCCCGGCCGATGGGCCCACCGTGCTGTTGCTGCATGGTTGGCCCTACGACATCCATAGCTTTGTCGATGTCGCGCCGGTTCTTGCCGATGCCGGTTATCGCGTGCTCATTCCCTATCTGCGCGGCTACGGGACGACTCGGTTCCTGTCTTCCAAGACACCGCGCAACGGACAGCAGGCGGCGATTGCCGTCGACATGATCGACTTCATGGATGCGCTGAAGATCGAGCGCGCGGTTATCGGCGGTTATGATTGGGGCGGGCGGACGGCGAATATCATGGCCGCGCTCTGGCCGGAGCGTTGCAAGGCCATGGTCTCAGTCAGCGGCTATCTGATCGGCAGCCAGGCGATCAACGAGAAGCCGCTGCCGCCGAAGGCCGAACTCTCCTGGTGGTATCAGTTCTATTTCGCGACCGAACGCGGGCGTGCGGGCTACGATGCCAACAGGCATGACTTCGCCAAGCTCATCTGGACGCTTGCCTCGCCGCAATGGCACTTCGACGACGCCACCTTCGATCGCACGGCGAAAGCCTTCGAAAATCCGGATCATGTCGCCATCACCATCCATAACTATCGCTGGCGGCTCGATCTCGCCAAGGGCGAGAAGAAATACGATGCGCTGGAGCGCAAGCTCGCGAAGCTGCCTGGCATCGGCGTGCCTGCTATCACCATGGAGGGTGATGCAAACGGCGCACCGCATACGGATCCTGCCTCCTACGCCAAGAAGTTCACCGGCAAATACGAGCATCGGACGATTACCGGCGGCATCGGACACAATCTGCCGCAAGAGGCGCCGGCGGCCTTCGCCCAGGCGATCATCGATGCCGATAAGCTTGCGTGAGTGGCTGCCATGACACGGAAAATCATGCTGCTTGCCGCCGCCACCGCTGTCGGCGCCACCGTCTTCGCGATCGGCTCGCTCGCCGGCGAGACACCCGCCGCCAAGCCGGTCTCGCCGATCTACGGCGTCTCCCTTCCAGAGGGCTACCGGCAGTGGGAGTTGATCGCGCCGGCGCTCGAGGATGCACCTCTGAACGAGCTGCGCGTGGTCGTCGGCAACGATATCGCCGTCAAGGCCTATCGCAATGGCACGCTTCCGTTTCCTGATGGAAGCGTGCTCGTCAAGCTCGCCTGGAAACGCACGCCATCGGCCGAATTCGCGCCTGCCTCGGTCCCCGGCGCGGCGACGACGGTGCAGGTCATGGTCAAGGATGCGAAGAAATACGCCGCCTCCGGCGGTTGGGGATTTGGCCGGTTCATCAATGGCGTTCCAGCCGACCAGGCCCAGCACGAGACCTGTTTTGCCTGTCATGAGGCGCGCGTGAACAATCACGACTATGTCTTTACCCGCTATGCGCCGTAGCCGATATCGCGTTTTGCGCTAGCGCTTCGACCACTGCTTCGACGGCGCCGAGACCGAATTGCGGACGACGAGATCCGGCTGCAGCAGGATCTCGGTTTCCGCCGGGTGGCCGTCCCCGAGAAACTCCAGCAGGAGGGCCATGGCCTGCTTGCCGATCGCGGTGCGCGGCTGGCGCACCGTCGTCAGCGGCGGCGACATGAATACCGCCTGGGGGACGTCGTCGAAGCCGGTGACGGAGAAGTCGCGGGGGATGTCGTAGCCGCGGGCATTGAGGCCGATCATCACGCCGATCGCCGTCTGGTCGTTGACGCACATGAAGGCTGTCGGCAGCGTGTCGCGCATGAAGAGTTGCTCAACGGCGTGTCGGCCGCTTTCGAGCGTACCGTCGCCTTCGAGAATGATGCGCTGGCCTTTGGCGACGCCGGCTGCATCCAGCCCCTCGTCATAGCCCTGGCGGCGCCTGGAATAGGCAAGCCGTGTCTTGCTGTCGCCGATGAAGGCGATCTTTCGGTGGCCCTCGGCGAGCAGCAGGTCGACCGCCTTGCGCGCGCCCTCGATATCGTCGACACCGACATAGGGAATGCCGCCGTTGAAGACCGGCTCGAAGACGCCGACGCTGGGCGGGAGCCTTGCTGTCATCGTCTGGTGGCCGAAGGGCAGGATGCCGGTGAAGAGAATCAATCCGGCGGCTTGGTTTGAATTCAGGAATTTGAGATATTCGAGGCCGCGCTGGGCGTCGTTCTGCGTATGGCCGATGAGAATGCCGTAGCCATGGGCGCGGGCCTCGTTCTCCAGGCCGATCAGAATGTTGGAAAAGTTGGGGTCGCCGATGTCGGGAGCCACGACCAGGATCATGTTGGAACGGCCGAGACGCAGGCTGCGCGCCATGGCGTTCGTCGTGTATCCTGTGATCGCGATCGCCTGGTTCACCTTCAGCCGCGTCGAGTTGGCGACCTTCTCCGGCGTGTGGATCGCCCGCGACACGGTCGCGATCGAAACCTCGGCGATCCGGGCGACATCCTCGATGGTTGCGGGCGTGGAATTCGACACTGCGTCCTGCCTTGGGGCTCAATTCGCGGCGACACTACACAGACTGAAGGATACGTCAAAGGGCGAAGCCAGGAGAACTTCGTGATACGATGATGTAAACCTTTACATCGCACATGTAAAGGTTTACACAAGGGTCAAGCGGGTGGGAGCCCGCAGGGGAGGACATCATGAGTGTGGAGACTGTCGAGGCGGCGCCGGTGGTGTTGTCGGCCCGACGCATATGCAAATCCTTCAATGGGGTGCAGGTCCTCTTCAGCGTCAATTTCGAGCTGCGCGCGGGCGAAATCCATGCGCTGATGGGCGAGAACGGCGCCGGAAAGTCGACCCTCGTCAAGGTGATGTCCGGCTTCGAACAGCCGACCTCGGGCGAGATCATTCTCGATGGCCAGCCGGTCGTGCTGCCGCCGAATGGCGCGGCCGAGGCGCTGGGCATCGTCATCATCCACCAGGAATTCAATCTCGCGGATCATCTGACGGTCGCCGAAAGCCTGTTTCTCGGCCGCGAGGTCACGCGTTTCGGCGTGCTCGATCGCAAGTTCATGCGCGCGGAAACCCGCAAGGCGCTCGATCTGCTCGGCTCGCATGTCGATGAGAACGCGCTGATCAGCACGCTTTCGATCGCCGACAAGCAGATGGTGGAGATCGCCAAGGCGATCAGCCGCGATGCGCGCGTGGTGTTCATGGACGAGCCGACGGCGGTGTTGTCGCGCGAAGAGACCAATTTCCTGTTCAAGCAGGTGCGCAAGCTGCGCGACAAGGGCACCAGCTTCGTCTTCGTCTCGCACAAGCTCGACGAGGTCATGGAACTGACCGACCGGGTCACCGTGCTGCGCGACGGGCAGTGGGTGAAGACGGCGCCGACGGCGATGCTCGACGGTGAATCGATCGCGCAGCTGATGGTCGGCCGCGAGCTTTCCAGCCTCTATCCGACCAAGAACGAGCCTGACGTCGACGAAGAGATCGTGCTGAAGGTCGAGGGCATCTCGACCGGCTATGTGCAGGATGCGAGCTTCGAGGTGCGCAAGGGCGAAATCATCGGTTTTTCCGGCATGATCGGCTCCGGCCGCACCGAGCTGATGGAGGCGATCGCCGGTCTGCGCGGCCGTACTGCCGGCGAGGTGGTCATCCGCGGCGAGAGCGTTGCCTCGGGCGATGTGCACGCGGCCAATCGCGCCGGGCTGGCCTACATGACCAAGGATCGCAAGCACAAGGGCCTGCTGCTCGGCTCCAACATGCTGGCAAACCTGACGCTGCAATCGCTGGGTCAGCATTCGCGACACGGCTATCTCAGCCCCAGCAGTGAGGCTGCGGCGCTGGCGAAAGCACGGCGGCGCTTCGATATCCGCGTGCGCGACGCCAATATTGTGGCCGGGCGCATGTCCGGCGGCAACCAGCAGAAGCTGCTGCTCGCCAAGGTCATGGAGACCGATCCAGAGATCATCATCATCGACGAGCCGACGCGTGGCATCGATGTCGGCACCAAGCAGCAGATCTATCATTTCATCTCGGCACTGGCGCGCGACGGGCGCTCGATCATCGTCGTCTCCTCGGAGATGCCCGAGGTGATCGGGCTCTGCACCCGGGTGGCTGTCATGCGCGAAGGGCGGATCGTCGGCGTGCTCGAAGGCGACGAGATCTCCGAGCAGGAGATCATGCGCTATGCGGCGGGCCTGAAGAAAAAGGCCGCCTGAGGCGGTCGCAAGAGATAACCGCCGACGCGGCGGAACGACGGACAAAATGCCTGCAGGCATGACGGGAGGATGGCTTTGGATATGAGTGCGAACGACGAGACCAGTCAGATCAGACGGCGCTCCTGGCGGGATATCGATCTCAGGGCGGTCGCGCCGTTCGCGGCGCTGGCGCTGCTGCTTGTTGTCGGCGCGCTGGTCAATCCGAATTTTATCGGCATTACCAACCTCGCCAATGTCGCGACGCGCAGCGCCTTCATCGCCATCATCGCCGTCGGCGCCACCTTCGTTATCTCGTCGGGGGATCTCGATCTCTCGGTGGGGTCGATGGTCGCCTTCGTCGCCAGCCTGATGATCCTGTTGATGAATTCCGGCCTTATTGCCGATCCGGCCTTGATGCTTGTTGTCGCCGTCGTCTTCACCATCGTCGCCGGTGCGCTCTGCGGTTTGGCGAACGGGCTGATCACCACGGTCGGCAAGATCGAGCCGTTCATCGCCACGCTCGGCACCATGGGCATCTATCGCGGCCTAACGACATGGCTCTCACAAGGCGGCGCGATCACGCTGCGCTCGGCCGAGCAGCAGTCGCTCTACCGCCCCGTCTATTTCGGCTCGATCGCCGGCGTGCCGGTGCCGATCATCGTCATCCTCGCAGTCACAGCGGTCGCCGCCTTCATTCTTTACCGCACGCGCTATGGCCGCCATGTCACGGCCGTCGGCTCGAACCGCGACGTGGCGCGCTATTCCGGCATCGCCGTCAACAAGGTGCGCACCATCGCCTTCGTCATCCAGGGGCTTTGCGTGGCCATCGCCGTGCTGCTTTACGTGCCGCGTCTCGGCTCGACCTCCGCGACAACGGGCATTCTGTGGGAGCTGCAGGCGATTACCGCCGTCGTCGTCGGTGGCACGGCGCTGAAGGGCGGGGCAGGGCGTGTCTGGGGCACGATCTGCGGCGCCTTCATTCTGGAGCTTGTCGGCAACATCATGCTGCTCTCGAATTTCATCTCGGAATATCTGATCGGCGCCATCCAGGGCTCGATCATCATCATCGCCATGCTCGTGCAGCGGTCGCTGGCGCGCAGGTAGCAAGGGATTGGCCGGGTCGGCGGGGCGCCCGGTCTCAAGGTTCGCAAGCCCTGGGGTTTAATGGGAGGAAAACAGACATGCGTAAGACACTATTCAGTTTGGCGGTCGTGACGGCGGCGCTGCTCGCCGGCGTCGCTCACTCGGCGGACAAGAAGACCATCGGCGTATCGATCCCGGCGGCCGACCATGGCTGGACCTCCGGCGTGGTGTTCCATGCCGAGCGCGTCGCCAAGCTCCTGATGGCCGAGCACCCTGACCTCACCGTCATCGTCAAGACCTCGCCGGATGCCGCAAGCCAGGCAAACGCCGTGCAGGATCTGGCAACGCAGGGCATGGACGCGCTGGTCATCCTGCCGTCCGATCCGGATCCGCTCGTCAACGCCATTAAGGAAGTCAAGGACAAGGGCACCTTCGTGGCGCTGGTCGACCGTGCACCGAGCACCAACGACGATAGCGTGCGTGACATCTACATCGCCGGCAACAACCCGGCGCTTGGCGAAGTCGCCGGCAAGTACATCAAGGAAACCACGCCGGACGCACAGGTCGTCGTCATCCGCGGTCTGCCGATCCCGATCGACCAGCAGCGCCAGGACGGCTTCGACAAGGGCATCGCCGGCTCCAACGTCAAGGTTCTCGACCGCCAGTTCGGCAACTGGAACCGCGACGACGCCTTCAAGGTGATGCAGGACTATCTCACCAAGTACCCGAAGATCGACGTGGTCTGGTGCCAGGACGACGACATGGCCGTCGGCGTGCTGCAGGCGATCGAGCAGGCCAAGCGCACCGACATCAAGTATGTCGTGGCCGGCGCCGGCTCCAAGGACATGGTCAAGAAGGTCATGGACGGCGACAAGATGATCCCCGTCGACGTTCTCTATCCGCCGGCGATGGTTGGCACCGCCATGGAACTGACGGCCGCGTCGCTCTACGACCAGGTCCCGGTTCGCGGCACTTACATCCTCGACGCCACGCTGGTGACGAAGGACAACGCCAAGGACTTCTACTTCCCGGATTCGCCGTTCTGATCCTTGTGAACACGAGGCGCCCGCTCGAAAGGGCGGGCGTCTTTCATTGTGGCGGCAGGCCTGCCTTGGCGAGGTCGCCGACAAAACGCTCGATGAAGGTTTCGCTCATCGCCGGTTTGAGGCCGAAATAGAATTCACGCCTGGCATCATCAAGCGTCATGCCCGGCCGGAAGTTGTAGAGCTCGGCAATCGTGCGGCGCGCCTCCTCGATCTTGCCCTGCCGTCCCTGGATCGCCACGAGCGCCATCGCCGGCCAGAAGGTGACGTTCGGCGAGCGCATCGATGCGCGGGCGGCGTCGGCCGCCTCGTCGAGTTTGTCCATCTGGTAGTTCGCGAAGGCCATCATGCTGTGAAAGGTCCAGAGATGCGGGTCGCGCGGGCTGAGACGAAAGGCTTCGCTGAATTCGGGCATGCCCTCCTGCGGCCGATCGGCATAGCAGAGCGCCTGGCCGAGCGCGAAATGCGCCTGGGCAAAGCTGTGGTCCAGTTTCACCGCATGACGAAGATGGGCGATCCCTGCTTCCGTGGCGCCGTCGAGCGCCAGCGCCCGGCCGAGTGCCAGATGTGCGGCGGGCTCCTTCTGATCGAGCGTGATCGCGCGTTCGGCAAGCTCGATCGCCTCGCATATGCGCCCGGAACGCTCCTCCAGCGAGCCATACCAGCCGAGCTGGATGTGGACGTAAGCGAGCCGCGCCTGCGCCTGCGCGAAGCTCGGATCGATGGCGATTGCCTGCTCGAACAGCTGTTTGGCCGTGTTCAATTCGTCGATGGTGAAGCGGTAGAGATGCCAGAGGCCCTTCAGATAGATTTCCCAGGCGGTCATGTCGACAATCGAGCGGCCGCGCAGCGCCGCGAATTCGATGGCGCTCAATTCGGGCTCGATAGTTCCGGTGATTTCGGAGGCGATCTCGTCCTGGAGGTCGAAGATATCGGCCAGCATGCGGTCATAGCGCTCGGCCCAGAGCAGCGTGCCCTCGCTGCCATCCAGGAGCTGCGCGGTGATGCGGATGCGGGTGTCGGAGCGGCGGACGCTGCCTTCGAGCACGTATTTGACGCCGAGATCCTCGGCAACGCGGCGGGCATCGACGGCGCGGCCCTTGAAGCTGAAGGACGAGTTGCGGGCGGCGACCAGCAGCCAGCGACAGCGCGCCAGGGTGGCGATCAGCTCGTCGGTGAAACCGTCGGAGAAATGCTCCTGCCCCTCGATGCTCGACATGTTGGCAAAGGGAAGCACGGCGATCGACGGGCGTTTACCCTGCGGCGGCTGGGTGGGGATCGCCCGGTCCGGGGGCTCGTCGTCCAGACTTTCCGTCTGGCTGCCCGGCGGAAACCAGCGCCACACCCTGACGGTCTGCTCGATGTTCTTCAGTTTGCGATTGCCGAAGTCGGTGGCCTCGAAATCGAGCGCCGTGCCGATCTGATCGCGCACCTGCTGCGAAAGGCAGATGCCGCCGGCCGGCGCCAGCGCCTGCAGCCGCGCGGCGATGTTGACGCTCTCGCCGAAGATATCGCCATCTTCGTTGAGGACGTCGCCGACATGGATGCCGATGCGCCAGATCATCCGGCGGTCGGGCACGACATCGTGATTGCCGGCGAGAATGGCCTCTTGGATCTCCATTGCGCAGCGCAATGCGTCGACCACGCTGGAAAACTGCGCCAGCGTGCCGTCTCCGACGAACTTCACGACATGTCCGCGATGCCTGGTGATGGTGGGGACGATGGTCTCGGTGTTGTGGCGCTTCAGCGCCGCGAAGGTGCCCGCTTCGTCAAGGCCCATCAGCCGGGAGAAGCCGACAACATCCGCATCCAAGATTGCCGCCAGCCGCCGCGTCATGGACCACCCTCCTGGTCGGACCAAGAGTAGCACGCGGTGGCGGGAAGTCTACAAAGATGCGCCGGGCCATAGTGGCCCGCGACGCCAGAGCCAAGAAATGCGGTACGTACGTCTTGCGACTGGGTGCCCGACATGGTTTAGTCGCAACCGTCCATTTCCGCCCATCGGGGCAGGATTTGCATTCTCGCCAAAATCGGCTTGCAGAGTGCAAATCGCGTGTTAGAACTACACCAGAAACGTTTACGGTCATCATTCAGGGAGGAATTGACATGAAAACGATCAAGGGCCCAGGCTTGTTCCTCGGGCAGTTCGCGGGCGATGCCGCACCTTTCAACTCGTGGGATTCGATCACCAAGTGGGCAGCCGATATCGGCTACAAGGGCGTGCAGGTTCCGACCTGGGCGGGCCAGCTGATCGACCTCAAGAAGGCTGCATCATCCAAGGATTATTGCGACGAGTTCGCCGGTGTGGCGCGCCAGAACGGCGTCGAGATCACCGAGCTCTCCACCCATCTGCAAGGCCAGCTGGTTGCCGTTCATCCTGCTTATGACGAAGCCTTCGACGGCTTTGCGGCACCCGAAGTGCGCGGCAATCCGAAGGCGCGCCAGGAATGGGCCGTCGAGCAGGTGAAGATGGCGCTGACGGCGTCCAAGCATCTCGGCATCAAGGCGCATGCGACGTTTTCCGGCGCGCTTGCCTGGCCCTTCATCTATCCGTGGCCGCAGCGCCCGGCCGGTCTGGTCGAGACGGCCTTCGACGAACTTGCCAAGCGCTGGACGCCGATCCTCAATCACGCCGACGAAAACGGCGTCGATATCTGCTACGAGATCCATCCCGGCGAAGACCTGCATGACGGTGTCACCTTCGAGATGTTCCTCGAGCGCGTGAAGAACCATCCGCGCGCCAACATGCTCTACGATCCCTCGCACTACGTGCTGCAGTGCCTGGATTACCTGGATAACATCGACATCTACAAAGACCGGATCAAGATGTTCCACGTCAAGGATGCCGAGTTCAACCCGACGGGTCGCCAGGGCGTCTATGGCGGTTACCAGGGCTGGGTCGAACGCGCCGGCCGCTTCCGTTCGCTCGGCGACGGCCAGGTCGATTTCGGGGCGGTGTTCTCGAAGATGACGGCCAACAACTTCGATGGCTGGGCTGTGGTCGAATGGGAATGCGCGCTGAAGCATCCCGAGGACGGCGCGCGCGAAGGTGCCGAGTTCGTCAAGTCGCACATCATCCGCGTGACGGAGAAGGCGTTCGACGACTTCGCCGGCAGCGGTACGGACCAGGCGGCCAATCGGCGGATGCTGGGGATTTAATCAGCGAAGACCCCTCCCCAACCCCTCCCCACAAGGGGGAGGGGCTCAGGTGAGGCGCCGCCGCGAGTCCTCTCCCTCCTTGTGGGGGAGATGCCGGGAGGCAGAGGGGGACTTTTCCGCAAAGCACAAATTTGGAGGAACACATGGCAATCGAAGCATCAACGGAACACACGCGCGAGCCGCGCATTCGTCTTGGCATGGTCGGCGGTGGCGCCGGCGCTTTCATTGGCGCGGTGCACCGCATCGCGGCGCGTATCGACGACCAGTATGAGCTGATCGCGGGCGCGCTGTCGTCGACGCCGGAAAAGGCGTTGGCGTCGGGCGCCGATCTTGGGCTCGATCCGACCCGCACCTATTCCAGCTATCGCGAGATGGCGATCCGCGAGGCGAAG
>NZ_DDHH01000207.1:732-3917 GCF_002338015.1 Rhizobium sp. UBA1881 | reverse complement strand
GTCGTAGCGGTATTCGGTGACGTGGCTAATCTTCAGTTTCATGTCGCGACCCGCCTATGCGTAGAACCGGTAACCGTCGGAAATTTCCTGTCCGAGCTGGTTGTTGCGTGAGACGAAGTCCTCGAGGAATTCGTGCAGGCCCTGATCCATGATGTCCTTGATCGCCTGCTTCTTCAGCGACTGGCGGATGGCGTCGGCGGTGTCGTGCGCCTTCAGCCGCTCGCCGTAATCGGTGGCGAGGTGGCCGAGTTCGCTGGTGATCTTCTCGTAGCAATAGGCGAGCGACCGCGGCATCTGGCCGTTGAGGATCAGGAAGTCGGCGATGTTGGTGGCGCGATATTCGCCGTCATAGGCCCAGCTATAGGAGCGGTGGGCGGAGACCGAGCGCAGGATCGATTCCCACTGGACGTTGTCGATCGAGGTGCCGACGGCGGAGACGGCCGGCAGCAGCACGTAATACTTCACGTCGAGGATGCGGCTGGTGTTGTCGGCGCGCTCGATGAAGGTGCCGATGCGGGCGAAGTTGTAGAGCTCGTTGCGCAGCATCGAGCCATGCAGCGCGCCGCGGATCAGGCCGGCGCGGTGCTTGATTACGTCGATCGCCTGCGGCAGGTCGGCCGGCTTCAGCCGCTTCGACAGGAGCTCCTTGAGCTCGATCCAGAACTCGTTGGTCGCTTCCCAGGTTTCGCGGGTGAGCGCCGTGCGCACCATGCGGGCGTTGTTGCGGCCGAAATCGACGCAGGACATGACGCTCGACAGGTTGGTGCGATCGCGCAGCAGGTAGTCGATGGCGTCAGGGCCTGTCAGCTTCGAATGGCCCTCGTCATAGGCTTCGCGGACGCCGGCGCTCTGCAGCACGCCGTCCCAGTTGTCGTCGCTGCCGCTGCTTCTGGTGAGCGACATGCGGATGCCGGCATCAATGAGGCGCGCGATGTTTTCGGCGCGCTCGAAGTAACGGAACATCCAGTAGAGGCCGTTTGCGGTTCTTCCGAGCATCAGATCAATCCTCCAATACCCAGGTGTCTTTGGTGCCGCCGCCCTGGCTGGAATTGACCACCAGCGAGCCCTGCTTCAGCGCAACGCGGGTAAGCCCGCCGGGAATGATCTGCACCTTGTCGGAGACCAGCACGTAGGGGCGCAGGTCGACGTGGCGCGGCGCGATCCCCTTGTTGACGAGGATCGGTACCGTCGACAGCGAAAGCGTCGGCTGGGCGATGTAGTTGCTCGGCTTGGCGCGCAGCTTCTCGGCGAAATCGGCGCGCTCCTTCTTCGACGCGGTCGGGCCGACCAGCATGCCGTAGCCGCCTGAGCCATGCACTTCCTTGACGACGAGCTCTTCCAGGTGCTCCAGCACGTATTTCAGGCTGGAGGCCTCCGAACAGCGCCAGGTCGGGACGTTTTCCAGAAGCGCCTTGCGGCCGGTGTAGAACTCGACAATCTCCGGCATGTAGGAATAGATCGCCTTGTCGTCGCAGATGCCGGTTCCCGGCGCGTTGGCGATGGTGATGTTGCCGGAGCGGTAGACATCCATGATCCCGGGGATGCCGAGGGCGGAATCCGGACGGAAGGTCAAGGGATCGAGGAAGTCGTCGTCGACGCGGCGATAGAGCACGTCGATCGCCTCATAGCCGCGTGTGGTGCGCATCTTCACCTTGCCGTCGATGACGCGCAGATCCGATCCCTCGACCAGCTCGACGCCCATGGTGTCGGCCAGGAAGGAATGTTCGTAATAGGCGGAGTTGTAGATGCCGGGTGTCAGCACGGCGACGCGCGGCTTGCCCTTGCAGCCGGGAGGGGCGAGCGAGGCGAGCGACTGGCGCAGCAGATAGGGGTAGTCCTCGACCGGGCGCACCTTGTTCTCGTGGAATAGCTCCGGGAACATGTGCATCATCGTCTCGCGGTTTTCCAGCATGTAGCTGACCCCCGAGGGCGTGCGGGCATTGTCTTCCAGAACGTAGAACTGGTCCTCGCCGGTGCGCACGATGTCGGTGCCGACGATGTGGGTGTAGACGCCGCCGGGCGGGCGGAAGCCGATCATCTCGGGCAGGAAGGCGTCGTTCTTCTCGATCAGCTCGCGCGGAATGCGGCCGGCGCGGATGATCTCCTGCTTGTGGTAGATGTCGTCTAGAAAGGCGTTGAGCGCGATGACGCGCTGCTCGATGCCCTGCGCCAGCTTTCGCCATTCGCGGCCGGAGATGACGCGGGGGATGATATCGAAGGGAATGAGCTTTTCGGAACTGTCGGCGTGGCCATAGACGGCGAAGGTGATGCCGGTCTTGCGGAAGATGTTTTCCGCATCGCGGGATTTGGCGATCAGATGAGCGCGATCCTGATTATTGTACCACTCAAAGTATTTTTCATATGGCTGTCGAGGGCTTTCGTCCCCGGTGATCATTTCATCAAATGCCAAAGGTGTGGCTCCCCTTTTTTCTTCATTTGAGTACAATGGAGAAAGCAATGCAAGAACCATGCTCAGTTCAAACGGAAGATTCCTAAAATCGTAACGATCGGCCAAAAGAGCCGAAAAACTGAGCATTTCCGGGAAGCTAGCGTCGGGGCGGCAAAGAGCAATTGTATCTCGTCGCTTAAAACATGAGCATGTGATTATTTTCCACGCGCGACGCGATTCATTTTCGGGCGATCGCCATGTCGGAGCCGGTTTTGCGGCTTCAATGAAACTTACAATAAGCATCAACGCTTCGCCTTTGACTGCCGGCACCCGCAGCGGCTATCTCGGCCCATTTCCGTTTTCCAAGGCCGCCCATGTCGCTCGATCGCCTCGCACCCGCCATCTTCGTTCTTCTCTGGTCCACCGGCTGGGTGGTGGCGAAGTACGCGGCCATCCATTCCGAGCCCTTCACCTTTCTCGCCATTCGCTTCGCACTGTCGGCGCTGGCCTTCCTGGCGCTCTGCCTCGTGCTCAGGGTGCAATGGCCAGGCAGGGCGGTCATGTGGAAAGCGATCTATTCAGGGCTATTCCTGCACGGCTTTTATCTCGGCGGCCTGTGGTGGGCGATCGCCAATGGCGTGCCGGCCGGTATCTCCGGCATCATCGCGGCGTTGCAGCCGCTTCTGACGGCGATGGCCGCGCCGCTTCTTATCGGCGAAAGGCTGCAGCCGGTGCAGAAGGCCGGGCTCGCGCTCGGCTTCGTGGGGATCGCGATCGCCATCTCGCCGAAGCTCTT
>NZ_DDHH01000207.1:0-519 GCF_002338015.1 Rhizobium sp. UBA1881 | reverse complement strand
GGCGATGGCTTCGGTCACCTATGGAACGCTCTATCAGAAGAAGCACCTGCAAGCCGGCAATCTGCCTGCCATCGCGACGCTGCAATATGTCGGCGCGCTCATCGTCAGCGTGCCGCTGATGCTCAGCTTCGAGCGCATGCATTTCGACGGGTCGGCAACGGCGGTGGCGGCCCTCGTCTGGTCGGTCTTCGGCCTGTCGATGGGTGGCGTCGGGCTGCTTCTCTATCTGATCCGGCGCGGGCAGGTGTCGCGCGCGGCATCACTGATCTATCTGATGCCGCCGACGGTGGCGCTGGAGGCCTTCATCGCCTTCGGCGAACCGCTGACCCTGCCGCTCACCATCGGCACCATCGTGGTCGTCACCGGCGTCTATCTGACCAACCGGCAGGCGGCAGCGCCGCTGCGCGAGCAGGCGCAGTAAGCTCCGAGCAGGCACAATAGAAAACGGCGGGATCTCTCCCGCCGTTCGTTGTTCAATCGCGTCTAAGAATTACGCGCGTTCGCGGCGCTGGCCGCCAT
>NZ_DDHH01000147.1:0-17008 GCF_002338015.1 Rhizobium sp. UBA1881 | reverse complement strand
GCGCCGGCGCGAAGTGCCCGGAACCGAAGGACGAAGGAACCGCCACGCGCAATCGTCCCCGCAGCTCCCCGGTCGGCAGCATTTCCTCGCGCGCCACGTCCATTTCCAGGCACATGCGCGCAGCATGCTCGCGGAAGGAAACACCGGCTTCCGTGAGTGATGCACCCCTGGTCGTCCGCGCCAAGAGCTGGACGCCAAGTTCGCTTTCGAGGCGGACGAGGCGACGGCTAACGATTGACTTCGGTAGCCCCAGACGCCGGGCCGCGACGGTAATCCCGCCGCCGTCCGCCACCTCAACGAAAGTCTGCATGTCCTCGAAGCTGATCATTCCTGCGTTCCATTTTTCGTTCTACAGAGTGGCTCATCGTAGAGCTACCGTGCCGTCGATCGCAACGCTAAATTCCAGTCATCGAGCGGATCGAAACGAACTTCACCCCACTGCCGCCGACAAGGAAAAGGAACACGACAATGCATAAGGACGTATTCACCCCAGACAATTCCGCAATGCTGCTGATCGACCATCAGATCGGCACGATGGCCTGGACCCACTCGCACGATATCAACCTGGTCAAGCAGAACGCGCTGAAGCTCGCCCGCATCGCCAAGGCCGCCAACATCCCCACCATCCTGACCTCCAGCATGGAAGACCAGATCCAGGGACCGCTGCTTCCGGAACTCAAGGAAATCCTCCCCGAAGCCTTTGACGCCCGCATCAAGCGTCCCGGCATCGTCAACGCCATGCACCACGACGGCTTCAACCAGGCGGTGAAGGCGACCGGCCGCAAGAAGCTGTTCGTTGCCGGCGTGACCACCGAAATCTGCGTCACCTTCCCGGTCCTGCAGATGCTCGACGAGGGCTACGAGGTGCAGGTCTCGGCGGACGCATCCGCCTCCTACACCAGGTACGGCGACGACCTTGCTCTGCGCCGTATGGAAAAGGCCGGAGCCATCATCACCACGGTCGACCAGATCATCTCCGAACTTGCCGTCGACTGGACGAGCCCGCTCGGTCAGAAGCTGGTCGGCATCCTGAACTATCATTAAGCGCAACAACCGCGCTCGGCGCGGGCGGCAAAGCCCGCGCCCGGATCGAAGGAATTCATCAATGACCATCACCAAGATTCCCGCGGGCCGCGTGCGGGGCGATTTCGGCCAAGGCTTCGGCGTCGAGATCCTCTATCCCGGATTGACGCATACGTCGGATGACAGCGGGATCGGGCCGATTGGCAGGATCGACCGCGCCCAGGTGCAGCCCGGCCATCTCATCGCCATGCACCCGCACAAGGACGACGAGATCCTGACCTACATCCGCGGCGGCGAGATGCTCCACCGCGATACGGTCGGAAACGAGGAGAAGCTCGACAAGACACACTTCATGATGATGAATGCCGGCCACACCTTCCAGCACGAAGAGTTGATGCTCGGGAACAGCCCGGTTCGAGCGCTGCAGATTTTCCTGCGGCCGAACGCTCCCGATCTTGAGCCGATGGTGCAGTTTCATGATTTCGTTGACGCGAACAGTGACAACGACTGGCGATTGATTGCTGGACCGCACGAGGCGCCGCTGACCGTGCGATCCGACGTCCGTGTCTTCGATACCCGCATGACGAGGGGCTCCCGGCTACGCTTGCCTGCCGCGGCCGATCCCGGTACGTCTTTTCTGCTCTATGTCTTCGACGGGGCGATAGATTTCGGCGATGTCACGATCACAACCGGCGAAAGCGCATTTGCGGGTTGGGTTGATGACAAGCCCACAGCCAAGACCGATTCCGATGTCGTCCTATTCGTGTTCGACCCTGAAGCCGAGGTATTTCGTGGCGGCATGTTCAGCGGGAACCAGAAACGCATCGGTTGAACGGGACATGCAGCCATGGATGGCGGCCTGGAGAGCGCTGTTCCATTCCTCCGTGCCATGGTAAAATCGGGTCGAAAAACTGGCAAGAGCCGAAGAAGTTTCCAGATGAGAACCCAGGCTTCCTCGCGCTTGTTTCGACCTCCTGGCCAGCTGTGCACTCATTCCGAATGCGCCGGGTAATTTCTCCAAACGTCCTCCAGAGAGAATGAAAATCATGAGAGAGTTTGGTTTTCCTGTCACCGAGGGGATGATCTTCCGATGCCTTTGGCGTTAGAAGGCTTCATACCTGTGCCACGTATCGAGTCCCTCATGCCCAGCCGTTATCGCTATTCCAAGCTCCTTCGCCGTTCCCGCGTGATCTGGGGATCGTTCTCGCTCTGGAAGCCGAGGATGGTGTTCTGGTGCGGGGCGCTCGCGATTGGCGTGATCAGCGTTGGCTTTGCCAAGCTTGCCGATCTGGCGCAGACGGCATTCGGAAGCCTGACCGCATCGGGCGAATGGTCGCTTCTGCTACCGCTCGTGCTAACGCCAGCCGGATTCGTGCTCTCGGCTTATCTGGCGGTGATGCTGTTTCCGAATTCGGGCGGCAGCGGCATTCCGCAGGCGATTGCCGCCCGGCACCTGCACGATGCGGAAGATCGGACGCGATTGCTGTCGCTGAAGATCGCCTTCGGCAAGATCGTACTGACGGTGCTCGGGCTGTTTTCCGGCGCATCGATCGGTCGCGAGGGGCCAACGGTGCAGGTCGGCGCGTCGATCATGCTCGCCGTCGCCCGCTTCGGCGGCATGGCGCAGGCGCGTGGACTGATCTTGGCGGGTTCGGCGGCAGGTATCGCCGCCGCCTTCAACACGCCGCTCGCCGGTATCGTCTTTGCCATCGAAGAGATGAGCCGAACGTATGAATCGCGCGCCAACGGGCTGGTGCTGACGGCCGTCATCCTCTCCGGTCTGGCTGCACTCGGGCTTTCCGGCAGCTACAATTATTTCGGCATGGCGTCGGCTGCGCCTACCGAGCTTCGTGACTGGGGACTGGTTCTAATCTGCGGCGTCGGCGGCGGTGCTCTGGGTGCCGCTTTCAGCGGTTTTGCTCTGCATTTCGGCCAGAAGATCCGCCGCTGGGCGCAACCGCAGCCGCTGAAACGTATGCTGGCACTCGCGGGATCATGCGGACTGGCAATCGCTATCATCGGCGTCGCATCCGGCGGCACGACCTTCGGCACCGGCTACGAGCAGGCGCGCGGTGCGGTCGAAGGCAACGCCCTGCCGCTGCTCTTCTTCGCCGAGAAGCTTGCGGCCAGCTTCCTGTCGATGTTGTCAGGCATTCCGGGCGGCATCTTCGCGCCGTCTCTTGCCGTCGGCGCCGGTTTCGGCAGCACCGTGGGCTCTCTGCTCGGTACCAGCATCGCGCTGGCGGCAATCCTTGGTATGGCGGGCTATTTCGCAGGCGTCGTCCAAGCGCCGATGACGGCCTTCGTCATCATCCTGGAGATGACCGGCGACCATCAGGCCGTCATCCCGATCATGGCGGTGTCGATGATCGGCTACGTGACCTCGCGCATTCTGTCGCGCGAACCGCTCTATCACGGCCTGTCGCGGGTCTTCATCGCAGCCGCGATCCGGGCGCGCCGTGCCGCGGAGAAGGAACCGGAATTATCTCGAAGCTGACAGAGACGACCCACGGCCATGCGCGACTATCTCACTGACCGGTATTCCACTCGCCGCGAGCATGACGGCTTCTGGACAATCTTCGACTTGTTCACCGGGCTCGCCGCGGAATACCACGGACGTCCGACAATTCAAATGGACGAAAATGGATCGAAGTCCCTGTGCATTGTGATGAATGCAATCGACAAGCAACGGCGGCGACAGATTTCGAAATAGCGCTCGCAGGGCGTTCGGGAGCGATGCGGGCCATATGGAGGATCACACCATGGCGACAATGACGCGAGTAGCAAGTTGCTCCTGCGGCAAACTTTCCATCACGTCCAACGGAGACCCGACCAAGATCTCCGTCTGCCACTGCCGGGAATGCCAGCGACGCACGGGCAGTGCATTCGGGGTGGCGGTCTTCTTCGACAGGGAAAAGGTATCGGCTTCCGGGATCTCGAACAGTTACACAAGGTCGGGCGACAGCGGGAGATCGATCGAGTTCAGGTTCTGTCCCGCCTGCGGGTCGACAGTATTCTGGATGCCGGAGTTCCGTGACGATCTCGTCGCGATCGCATTGGGTTGCTTTGACGAGCCGTCCTCCTTGGTTCCGACGCAAAGCGTCTACGAGGCGAGCCGCTTGGATTGGGTCAGGTTCGACCTCAATAAGCCAGGCCATTCGGATCACATAGGCAATTAATCATCCGACACCAACACACTGCCTCTGACAGAAATACAAATTCAAATTCCGGCAAAATCGCATGGCCATGCTTGCGTCTTCAGAATCATATGGCAGCGAAACCGTTATGTCGCCTCCTGGCCGGAAAAGGCCTGATCAGCTGTCGCGCGGCAAACGCGCTCATGCTTTTGCCGATGTTGTTTGTCTTGAGCTCGTCACTTCAGGGTTTGCCGATCATCAGACGCGTCTCGTTTCGGCCTAGGGCCGCGCGCTAGGAGATTCCAAGAACCGTCAACGATATGAACAGTGCAGGGAACATTATCATCGCACCAAGCTTCAAAAACGCCCATGCGCCAAATTGCAAGCCCTCACGACGCAGCGCCGTCAGCCACAGGATCGTGGCCAGCGACCCGGTGACGGACAGGTTGGGGCCGAGGTCGACACCGATCAATACCGCCCCGGCGATCTTGTCGGAAACCTGCGCCAACGCGACGGAGCTCCCGGCGACAAGCCCTGCTGGCAGGTTGTTGACGAGATTGGAGGCCAGCGCCACCACCGTACCCGCTACGGCGGCGGTCTGCGCGGGATAGTTCGACGCCCCATCGGCAAGATGGCGCGCCAGTTCGTCAATCAATCCCGTCCGGTTCAGGGCCTCGACAACGACGAACAGACCCGCAACCAGTGGAAGCACACTCCAGGACACACCTTTGAGCGTCTTGACCGGACTTCCCCGTGCGATCAGCAGGACTGCGACGGTCGCAAGGCAACCGGCCACGAACGTCGGGAGCCCAAGGTCGAAATGCAAAGCTGACGCCCCGACCAGGAGGACCGCCGTACCGCACAGTGCAATACCCGTTAGCCTGCCACTGAACGACAGTGGCGCTCTTTGCACGTCCGACGCAACGCTGTCCGCCGCGATGGCCGACCGCTGGGTCCAATACAGTGCCGCGAAGGTCACCAGGATCGAGACGATTGACGGTAGCCCGAACGTTGAGAGCCATCGCCACAGTGGCGGCATCGTTCCGCCGCCAAAAATCACCAGATTGGCGGGGTTGGAGATTGGCAGGACAAAGCTCGCGGCGTTGGCGATGAAAGCGCAGATGAGGAGATAGGGCATCGGGTTCCTCACCTCCGCCGTCCGGCACGCTGCATAGACGGCGGGTGTCAGAACGACAGCCGTCGCGTCATTCGACAGGAAAACGGTGACGGCGATGCCGACCGCGTAGATCAGGACGAACAAGCGTTTAGGTGATCCTTTGGCATGGCTCGTGGCGATCGAGGCCAGCCAGTCGAACAGTCCTTCCCGGCGTGCGAGTTCCGACAGCAGCATCATGCCGATGAGGAACAAGTAGACATCGAGCCCTTTTGCGGCGCCAGTCCAGGCGTCGGACGGGCTGATGAGGCCAAAGGCGATGAGCATCAGCGCACCGAGGACAGCCCATATCGCTTCCGGCCAGGCGAAGGGCTTGGTGATGACCCCAAGCGCGGTGAGCCCGGCAATGCCCCAGGTGATCGTCAATGCGTTCATAGCGTCTCCAAACGAGATAATTTAAAGGGTGTAGACATTCGTCAACGATTGTTCGCCGTATCGGTATTGCTCTCTTGTGGCGGGGCAATGCTTTTGCGACCGGCAACGAAGGCAGCAACGGCAAGCACAGCAACGCCGCCATGCGCCCAGTAGGCGAGCGCATATCCGCCGAAATCGGTGAGCCAGCCCGCCACGATATTGCTGAGCGACGCGCCGATCCCCTGCACGGTCATGACCGCGGCCAGACCGACGTTGAACCGGCCTGTCCCCGACAGGATCCGCTCTGCGGCGATCGGGGTGGCAATGCCGATCAGGCCGGCCCCGATGCCATCGAGAATCTGGACCGGAAAGATCACCGCGAAACTGCTGAACGAGCCGGCGATCGCGCCACGGAGCGGCAAGGCGAGCAAAGCAATCATGAAAACGGTCGCCAGTCCAAATCGGCGGATGAGCAAGGGCGCAGCCAGTGCCATCGCGATCATGGACAGCTGCGAAACGCCCGTGGTTACGGCGGTGGTGCGGAACGGCGTACCGAGCTGTATCGAAAAATCCTGGGCAATGAGGCGGCTGATCGGCGCATTGCCGAAATGGAAGATCATCAGCGTCACGGCCAGAAGTATCAAACCCCTGTTGCTTACCAGTAGGGAATAACCTGACGGTCCGGGCGCTCCGTCGTCACGCGCCAGGCCTCTGGCCGTGTCGTGATTGATCTTGCTCGGGTCGATTGCAAGCACGGCGACGACCGCAGCGATTGCGGTGATGACCATGAGCCCGATCACGCCGTTGAGGCCGAACGCCACCGTCGCCGCGTAGATGCCGGCAAGCGAAACGACATTGCCAAAATGATTCCAGAATTCGTTTCTGGACACCTGACGCGAAAACCGTCGTTCTCCGACGAGGCCAAGCGTCAACCCCATCAGTGCCGGTCCGACAACAGCGCCGACGATCGCCGTGGCAGACTGGCCGCCGAAGACCGACGCGTTTCCAGGGCTCGCCAATGTCCATAATGCTGCGGCCGTGACCAGGATCACCGGGATGACGATCAACATGCGTTTGCGGTGGGATGCGTCTACCCACGCCCCAAACAGGGGGGTGGCGATCATCCCGAGCACGCCGCCCAGCGTGGCAATGATCCCCAACGTCATGGGCGACCAGCCGTGTGTCGCCAGAAACCCGTCAAGGAACGGGCCTAGGCCGTCGCGGGCATCGGCAAGGAAAAAGTTGAGAAAAGCAAGCGCCACCAACGATCGATCGGTGAGGCCCGTTTGTGAGGGGGACTGCATGCGGGCCTCGCCTTATCGCGTCTGTTCTGGGAAATTGCCGCCGGAAACGGCGCGAGCGCAGTCAAAGTTCCAAGGAGCTAGGGACGGTCAACGCTCAAGCCGATCTTCACGGCTTCACATGCCGCAGCATGTCTTCCAGGGGGCCTCGATGGGGAGGTCCGCCGGCCGGCCCGAGCGCTTCGATGCTGCCGTCCTGACGAACAAGGTAGCTCGCATGCAGGAAACCGTTTTCGAAACGCCCTTGGACGCTGATGGCGTCGTTGACTTTCACAAGCTTGCCATTGTCACCGGACGGTCCTGTTTCAACAAGTGCTCGTCCACTGTCATCCTGGACGATGAACTTGTTGCCGAAGACCTCTGCAACCTTTCCCTTCACTGTGACCAGGCTCCAGTCCTGGATCGCAGAAATAGCGACCGGCGTCATCGGCGCAAGCTCGAGGCTCGGCCTTGCCAATCGCATCCCGCCGGCGCCTGCCGCCGCTCCGAGGGCGAGGATTGCGAAGGCCGTGATGCCAAATGCCGCAAGATGCCGGGATCTGCGTTTATGCGGCGGCAACGGCCGCTGCGGCTTGCCATCGTCGTGGTGATCGGCAGGCGTGTTGTGGTCTGAATTGGACATTTTGATCTCCTGTTTCTGTATGACGGGAGAGTTTTATCAGCGTATCGCCCTCGGCAGTCTGAACCTTGCGGTTCAGCTTGAGTTAAGCGTTGCTGTCTTAGGACAACGGATTGTTTCGAGCTAAATTGGACCGAACATGCGCGTGCTTCTGGTCGAAGACGACACCGATCTTTCCAAACGCATTGCCGCCAGCCTGAGGGCTGAAAGCTTTGTCGTCGATATCGCTCATAACGGCGAAGATGCGGAGCATGCGGGTTTGACGGAACTCTACGACGTCGCGGTCATTGATCTCGGCCTGCCGAAGATCGACGGCGTCTCCGTGTTGAAGTCGTGGCGGGCGGCCGAGCGCACCTTCCCTGTTTTGATCCTGACAGCTCGCGACGGATGGCCGGACAAGGTCGAAAGCTTCAAGGCCGGCGCTGACGACTTCCTGACCAAGCCGTTCAAAGTCGAAGAGCTGGTGCTGCGGCTGCGTGCATTGGTGCGCCGCGCGACCGGGCATGCGACCTCGAAAATCACCTGCGGTCCGCTGGCATTCGATGCCCAGCTCGGTACGTTCGAGCATGATGGCCTGCCGTTGAAACTGACGGCATTGGAATGGCGTGTCCTGTCCTGCCTGATCCTTCGCAAGGAAATCGTCGTCGATCGGCGGGAATTGATCGAGCGCGTCTACGAAGGCGATGCAGAGGTCGATTCCAATTCCATCGAAGTCATTGTCGGGCGGCTGCGCCGGAAGATTGGACCGGAGCTGATCCAAACAGTCCGTGGCCGCGGCTATATGTTGACGGCTGCGGCATGAGACGTTTGTTTCGCTTCCGGCGCTCATCGATCGCTCGTCGCCTGGCCGGGTTCTCCGTTATTTTCGTGACGGCGACGGTCGTCGTCGCTTCCCTTATTCTTTACCTCATCGTCGCCGGCGTGGTTCGCGAGCAAATCGATCAGCGGCTCGATACCCAGATCGACGGATTGCGCAGCGCTCTGACCATCAACGCAGCCGGCGACGTCGTCCTTTCGACGGCATTGGACGGGCCACCATTCGACCGCCGGGGTTCTGGATGGTATTGGCAAGTCTCCGGCGAACAGGTCCACCTCACCTCGCGGTCACTTGCCGGCGAGCCCATCGCCAGCCCGCCCCGCCCGTTCGATTGGCGCCACATTTTGAGCGGCACGCCGCAGCCGGCCGAGCGCGCTGGCCTCGGCGGAGAGACACTTTACCTGCGCGTGGCCGAGGCGGCGGTGGCGAACAAGACGGTGGAGATCATCGTTTCAGCGCCACAGTCGGCACTGAGCGCCCCGGCCCGGCGGGCATTATTGTGGTTGGTACCGGCGATGGTCCTCTTGGGAATTGTCCTGGTCGGCGGCATTTTCTTGCAGGTCCGCTATGGTCTCCGGCCGCTGCGGCAGCTGACCTTCGACGTTTCGTCGATTTCGGCGGGAAACCTGCAGCGGCTGCCGGACAGCGATGTCGACGATCTGCGCCCCGTCTCCGGTGAGATCAACCGCCTGGTCGATCAGAACGTCCAGCGGCTGGCCGAAACGCGGCTGCATTTTGCAAACCTCGCACACGGGTTGAAGACACCTGTTGCAAACCTTTTGCTGGCACTCAATTCCATCAACGATCCCGACAACGAGATGCGGGGGCTGGTGGAGAGAATCGACCAGCGCATACGCCATCATCTCGCCCGCGCGAGGAAGACGGCCGCCGGCGGCACAGGTGTTGCGACATTGCTCAAGCCACGCGTTGACGATCTCGTGCTCGTCATGTCGCGCATCTACGCCGAAAAGGAAATCACCGTCGAATGCAATATCGACCCTGAGTTGGCGGTTGCGTGCGCGGCGGAAGACTTTGACGAGATCCTCGGCAATCTTATCGACAACGCCTTCAAATGGGCGGGGCAGAAGGTCGGGATCGATGCGCGTAGCGATGGGGCGATGATCGTTATGACCATTGAGGACGATGGCCCCGGCATGGCGGAAGCGGCGATCGTTGAAGCGTTCCGACCGGGCGTCAGACTGGACGAGACCGTGCCAGGCGACGGGTTCGGATTGACGATCGCCAGCGAGCTCGTCCAACTCTACGGCGGTACGATCACTCTGCGAAATATCGATCCTGTCGGATTGCGCCAGTCGGTCGCGATGCCGAAAGCCGTCGCTTCGTAACGAAACGCTGCGGCACGCATCGTTGCGTGACGAAAGTACCCGGCCCTGTTATTCAAAGCATCCACGCAACAAAGCCATAAGCAGGAGGCGGATTTGGACTTCATGAAACTCTTGAAGTCGCTTGAAGAACTGCTGTTCGAGCTTGTGTCGTGGCTGCTGTTCTATCCCCTGACGGTCTGGCGCTCGGTGACACGGCCTTTAAGCATGATGCGCTACGCCGACCTCGAGCTTGGTGATCGGCTGGAGGATCAGTACGACGACACCATCAGCCCCCCGCTGTTCCTGCTCTTGACCCTGCTCCTCTCCCAGGGGCTTTCCGCTGCCTTTCCATCCGTCTATGACACGGCTGCAGCCGCCAAGGAGCTCGGATCGGGATCCAACCTGCTGATTGCGCGCGGTGTCGTGTTTGGTATCTATCCGCTCTCAATGGCTGTAACGCTGTTGAGATGGAAGTCGGTGAGGATCACCCGGAACTCGCTGCGCCCACCTTTCTTCAGCCAGTGTTATGTCGCCGCACCGTTTGCATTCGTCCTTGGCCTGGCATTCGACTTTATCTTCATGCCGCAGGAGAAGGGCCTTTTAATCGGCCTCATATCGATGGCCATCGCCACGGTCTGGTATGCTCAGGCACAAGTTCGCTGGTTCAAGCTCGACCTGGATATGCCTGTGTCCAAGGCGACAGCAGCCTTTGTTGGAGCGTTTGCTGTCGCAACCGTCACAGCATTCATTCTGGCGGTCGCGATCGGGATAGAAGCGAACAATCTCTCGCCTTGACCGGCGACCGACTTCAGACAGCGCACCGCGCATCATCTAGTCCCGCCGTTTCGCCAGCAACTCCTCGATTGTCTCTAGCAGTCGTTCCAAGACATACGGCTTGTCGAAAACCGCATCGAACATGGTCGGGTGAGCCCTACCGATTGACGCTTGGGCTCCGCTGACCAGGACGATTGGTATATGGCTCTTCGTGTCATCGTTTCGCACGGCTTGTGCGAATTCCAGCCCGGTCATAGCCGGCATCATAAAATCCGTCACGATCAAGTCGGTATCGTGCTTTCGCACCAGATCGAGTGCGGCAAGTCCATTCGGCGCCGCGATGGCATGGTGACCCGCATCCTCCAGGAACGCGACGAGCATGTCCGCCAAAAGGAACTCGTCCTCGGCGATTACGATCACCGCCATGTTGTTGAGTCCCGATGCGAATACCTCACGGCCGGTCAGTTCTCCAGGGGCTTGGCGATACCCGTCGCGGCTCCTGCGACCGGCTGAAGCGGTAACGCGACTTTAAGGCCCTGGTTCCCGATCGAGACTTCGTGAATCACAGGTTCGAATTCCCCGTCCCGCAGCTTCAAAACGGATATAACGCGCTTGATGCGCGATTCCAGTTCCACATGGCGCAACATGATCAGATTATCGACGACACTGGAGATCTCCGGCCCGGGTGCGGCGACAGTCGGCCCGAACATATCGCGAAGCTCCCAGGTCGCGACGGTCGTTGTTCCCAGGGCGCGCAGTTCGTTGGTCAATGCCGCGAAGAACTCGACAAGCCTCGGCCGATGGACCGCAGCGCGTTCGAAACCACCTAGCCCGTCGATGAACAGCCGCTTGATGTTGCGCTCTCGAACCCGTCGCAGGAGCGTATGGGCAAGCTTGTCCAGGAGATTTTCGGTCAACGGTTGCCATAGAACGTCGAGTTGACCGGACGCGTTCATCGTCTCGAGGTCAAACCCAAGCGCGTGGGCTTTTGCGAACAGACGAACGGGCGTTTCGTAAAAGCCGAAATGAAGGGCACGCTCAGTTTCAGTGGCTTTTGCGAGAAAATTGATGCCGAAGGACGTCTTGCCGCTGCCCGACGGGCCAAACAGCATCGTAACGGAGCGGCTCGGAAGCCCACCCCCCAAGAGTCGATCGAGATCTTCAATTCCCGATTCAATCCGCTTAAAATCAACTGCGTCGTCGTGGGTGCTGCCCGCGATCGCTTCCAGACGCGGAAAGGTCGAAATACCTTTCGCTGTTATCTCGAATTGATGAAACCCACCAATCGCGGAGCTGCCGCGAGATTTCTTCACCTGAAGGCGACGGACCGACCGGACGCCCGCGAGCTCGTCATGCAGCTCGATGACGCCATCGACCATCGTATGTTCGGGACTGTCCTCGGTCACGCGTGCGCTGGTGAGGAAAAGAACGGTGCAGCCGACAAATGCGGCCTGGCTTTGGACCTCCGCGACGAAGGTTTTGACGTCCAGGTCCGACTGTACTCGGTCGCGGGCATTTAAAAGGCCATCAAAAACCAGCAACGTGGCCTTGTGGCGCTGGGTTTCCTTGCGGAGGAGTTGCACGACGGCGCTCAAGCCCTCATCGCGCAAGGTCTGGAATACGCTCATATAGGAAATGTCGCGCCCGAGCCGCGATCGATCGAAGAAATCGAACGAGCTCAAGGACTGAAAGAGTCGGTCGTGAGTCTCGGCGAGCAGCGTGATGTAAAGGACCTTGCGACCCTCAACGATGTTGGAGAACGCAATCTGGTTGGCGAAAATTGTCTTGCCCGCGCCGGGCTGCCCCTGAATTATATAGGAAGCACCTTCAACGAAGCCACCTCCCAAAATTTTGTCCAGTCCGGCGATCCCGGATCGAAGTCGTGGAAGAAGCGTGCTCACCTGTGGTCCTCGTCTGTTCTGGCGCACCATAATTAAGCAGTGTTCATTTGCAAAAGAAAAAGTGCTGTGAGCGGACGGTCAGGTGCGATCGAGTTCACCGGCACGGCGAAGCCCAGAATCACGAGTTACCTTCGCTCTGAAGCTCCACACGGCGGCGGATCGACCGTATGGAATGAGGGCGTCATCGTCCACCAGGCGGCCTTAGGACGCCAAATCATCGCGTTGCGTGTGACGACGTCAGCGTGCTCGTTCTCTCGAGCAAAATCAGAAAAATGTTCGACAGCGATTAAGTGGGAGCGAGGTCCGCGCCGGAAAGTGCACGCGTGGTCCCTCTGCCTCCTTTCGATATTGGCCTTCGCGCCGTGACAGAACGAGTGGTCTTCGGAACGGATTAACCTCCGGCGGGTTGTAGTCCATGGATAAGCAAACATTCGCTGGATTACCTCACCCGATCGCTCTCGTCGTCGATGATGAGCCGCACATACTGATGGATACGGCGGATATGGTGAGCGAGGCGGGCTATCACGTCATCGAGGCCCGCACCGCCGACGAGGCCCTCGCGTTCCTGAAACAGCACAACACCTTGAAGCTGATTGTGACGGATGTGCAGATGCCCGGGCGCCTCAACGGGATTGAGTTGGCCAATTACATCGGCGAGCACTGGCCAGATATCTCGATCATCGTAGCCTCCGGCGCTGTCGTTCCCGAAGAAGGTGCTCTTCCGACACACGCTCGTTTTCTGAATAAACCGATCAATCAAGAACTTGTTTTGACGACGATCAGAGAATTGTGCGATTGAAATTGGTGATATCAGGTTTCGGATAGCCAGCGGCTCCCTGTCCGTTTCGAAATTGCCAGCGAACCGTCGAGACCGGACAAGACTGTTGCCGCACGAATTTCAAGCTGAAATCGACGCCATCGCGGATATTCCCGCGGTATCTTCGGTCTTTGACGTCATCCGCCAGGCGACGGGCATGGGTTTTGTGGCCATCGCTCGTGTGACCGAGGGACGTTGGGTCGCCTGCGAGGTTCTCGACAACATCGATTTCGGCCTAAAGCCAGGTGGCGAACTTCAGGTCGAAACCACCATCTGCCACGAGATCCGTCAAAACCATGAGCCGGTCGCCATCGACCATGTCGATAAGAGCGATATCTGGATTGGGCACCATACGCCGCTCCAATACGGCTTCCAGAGTTATATCTCCGTTCCCATTACCTTGAGTGACGGCACGTTCTTCGGGACGTTGTGTGCAATCGATCCGCGCCCGGCGCAGGTCAACAATTCCAAAATCCTGACGATGTTCAGGTTGTTCGCAGAACTGATTGCAAATCATCTGGATGCGCGCAATCGGCTCGTTGCCTCTGAAGAGCGGCTCCAGGAAGAGATTGAGGTCGCGGAAATCCGCGAACAGTTCATTGCCGTGCTCGGGCATGACTTGCGCAATCCACTTGCCTCGATCGGAGCCGGTGCGCGGCTTCTTTCCAAGTCCACAATGGATGATCGCGCCAGAACAGTGGTCGCGATGATGCTGAAGAGCGTTGATCGAATGGGGAACCTGGTCGATAACGTCATGGACTTTGCCCGCGGCCGCCTCGGCGGCGGCATCACCCTTCAGCTGTCGAATGAGCCACTCCAGCCGGCCCTTGAACAGGTTGTGGGAGAACTACGGAGCGTCTGGACAGAACGAGAGATCGTTACTCATTTTGCGCTTGAGCGAACGCTGTCGGTCGACCACAAACGGATTGCACAGCTCTTCTCCAACCTGCTTGGCAACGCTCTGACCCATGGGTCTGCCGATCGTCCTGTGCTCGTCATCGCGGCCACATCGGACACCGGGCTGGAGCTTTCGGTATCCAATGGCGGCAAACCAATACCGGATAGCGCACTGGAGAAGCTGTTCCAGCCGTTCAGCCGGCATCACGGTCAGGAACGCACCGAAGGTCTGGGCCTTGGACTTTACATCGCCTCCAGGATCGCCGAAGCGCATGGCGGCCGGATCGATGTTGTCTCCACCCCGCAAGAGACGCGATTTACCCTGCGAATTCCAATGGCGCTCCTACCGGAGTGAAGATGCCTGCCGACGAGTCGCCGGCACTAGGTCAATGCCGGACTTGAACTCTTGCGTGCAGGTTTGGACGGATGGCTGTTAGACCGAGATGAACGCCTCCGTCAGTTCTGAGAAATCATCTCCCGCACGCGGGCGGCTAAGACCTCCACCGGGAACGGCTTGCTCATGACGGACATTCCTTGATCGAGGTGACCATCGCGGACAGTCGAACTCTCCGCGTATCCGGTTATGAAGAGTACTTTGAGATCCGGGCGTGACTGGCGTGCAGCATCCGCCATCTGCCGGCCATTCATACCTCCCGGAAGACCGACGTCACTGACGAGGAGGTCAATCCTGACGTCCGATTGCAGTATCTTCATGCCAGCAACGCTATCACCCGCTTCAATGACCGTGTAATCGAGTTCATGCAGGATATCCGAGATCAGCATTCGTACTGTCGGCTCGTCATCGACCACCAGAATGGTTTCGCCCTGCTCAGAGCGAGTAAGCACTCGCTGCTCGGCCTGTTCGTCGTTCACAATACCATCCATCACATGTCGGGGCAGATATATGCAGACGGTCGTGCCCTGTCCTTCTTCTGATGAGATCGTCACCTGTCCGCCGGACTGCTTTGCGAAGCCATAGATCATCGATAGGCCGAGCCCAGTTCCCTCGCCGAGCGGCTTGGTTGTGAAGAACGGCTCGAAAACCTTCTCGCGGATGTCTTCGGGGATACCCGTACCGCTGTCGCCCACGCAGATCAGGAGATATTCACCCTTGGGCAAGTCATGCGCCGAAGCCTCAGCCTGATCCAGGACGACGTTATCCGTGTTGATGGTAATTCGTCCACCATTCGGCATGGCGTCACGGGCGTTGATGCACAGGTTGAGAAGCGCGTTTTCCAGCTGAGATGAGTCCACCAGTGCCGGCCAAAGGCCGGCCGTCCCGATCACATCGAGCTCGATGGACGGGCCAACAGTGCGACGGATCAAATCCTCCAGTTCGTTGATCAGCTGATTGACACTGGTCGGCTTCGGATCGAGCGTCTGGCGGCGCGAGAAGGCCAGCAGTCGGTGCGTCAATGCGGCGGCCCTCTGAACGGCACCCTGGGCTGCCGATAGATATCGTTCGACATCTGCCGTGCGACCTTGGGTCAAGCGGCGCGTCACGAGTTGTAGGCTTCCGGATATGCCGGCAAGCAGGTTGTTGAAGTCGTGAGCAAGGCCGCCGGTCAACTGGCCCACGGCCTCCATTTTTTGTGCTTGGCGCAACGCTTCCTCCGCCTTGAGGAGTTCTGCTGTGCGCTCGGCAACCCGATGCTCCAGGTCGTCGTTCAAAACCTGCAGCATGGCGATCGCCCGGTCGCGCTCCGCTTCGACGGCACGGCGATCGTCGACATCGATGAGCACACCGGGAAAACGAAACGGCTTCCCATCGGCATCGCAATCGACACGACCGTTCGCTTCGATCCAGTAGTAATTGCCGTCTTGACGCCGAACGCGATATTGGTGGGCGTAATGCCCTCGCTGTTCGATTGCATCATTGATGGCGGCGACGAGCCCATCGCGATCTTCCGGGTGAACCGTGGAAATGATTTGGTCCAGGGGAACCCCGCTGTGACCCAATGCCGGATCGAGACCAAAACTTTCCGCGAAGGCCGCATCGATGGTGAACTGGTCCGTCAAAATATCCCAGACCCAGGTGCCGATGATCGCCCCGGCGCTCAGCGCCAGTTGGACACGCTCGGCGTTGACGCGGTCGCGTGACTGCGCAGCGAGTAACTCTGTCGTCTCGTATGCGACATCCAGAAATCCCTTGATGGTGTCTCCGTCGCGCAGGGGGCTGTAAGAAAATGTCCAATAGGTATCTTCCGGATAGCCCTTGCGGGTCATCACCAGGTGAAGGTTTTCCAGATAAACGGTTTCGCCAGCCATCGCCCGCGCAATCAACGGCTCGATGTCCTGCCAAACTTCCGGCCAGACTTGGTCGATAGGTTGCCCCAATGCCCATGGATGCCGATCTCCGAGGAAGGGCGCATAAGCCTCGTTGTAGATGAAGGTTTTTTCCGGTCCCCAGGTCGCACACATGCCAAAGCTGGTGGAAGACATGATGTCGTAGGTCGTGCGCAACGCTGACGACCATGTTTCTTTTGGACCCAATGGCGTACTCGCCCAGTCGAAGCCTTCCCAGTAGTTCAAACGCTGCTCCTGTCTGACGCGCCACATGGTCCCATGCCATAGTTCAGCATAGATGGTGTAGCGGGAAAGCTTTGAAAGTACTTAAGCCGTTGGCCGCGAAATCCGAGACAACATCGCATCCGTGTCGGGCCACCGGACTATTCGTTTTGTGCAGCATGGGCGCGCTTCTTGCGTGGAACACCCGCCCTGCTGACGTGTTTACTCCCCGTCACGCAAGAGGAGATACCGATGGCATTCGTTGAGGCGAAAGATGGAACGCGACTGCATGTAAAGGACATGGGAAAAGGCCGCCCGGTGGTTCTTATCCATGGATGGCCACTGACCGGCGACATGTTCG
>NZ_DDHH01000144.1:0-19238 GCF_002338015.1 Rhizobium sp. UBA1881 | reverse complement strand
GCGATCGAAGCCCGGCTGTCCGGGTTGGCCGGGCTGACCCGGCTGACCGGCCTGTCCTCCCTGGCCGCCTCGGCCACCCTCACCACGCCTTCCGGGCTGGCCCGGTTGACCGGGTTGGCCGGGCATGCTGGCGCGGCCGGATTGATCGTCAAACTGCGGCGGGCGGCCGGGACGGCCACCATTGTCCTGACGCGGATCGGGGCCACGGCCAAAATCGGGACCGCGACCGGGGCCACGGTCGAAATTGGGCTGGCCATTGTCGAAGCCGGGACGCGGGCGATTGTTGTCGTAACCAGGGCGGTTGTAATCGTAACCAGGGCGCGGACGGCCGGGGTTGTCGAAGCCCGGGCCGGGCGGCGGGCGGACGGCTGCGGGGCGGTCATAGACCGGGTTGCGGCGCCAGCGGTCGCGCTGACCGTAGAAGGACCGGTCGCGGTAATAGCGATCCCAGTAATTGCCGACGCTGAAGACCACCGTCGGGATGCCGAGCGGGCGATAATATTGCGGATCGACATAGACGCGGCGCTGCTGATAGAGCGCCTGCACATAGCGGCCGGCGACCCAGCCGCGGCCATTGTAGAACTCGACATCGCACCAGGGGACATCGGCAAGGCAGCCGTGGATTTCGACGGATTCGCCGGCGGGAATGACTGTCACGGCAGGATACTGCGTGCTCGGGCCGGCGCGCATGTTGACGTTGGCGGTCGCGAACCCTTCGGCGGCCTGAGCTGCCACCGGGGCCAGCAACAAGGCTGCGACGGCGGTGATCTTCATCAGTGTGGTCTTCACGCTTGCACTCCCTAGATAGAGCGGCCGAAACGCCGCCCCTTCAGAAAACTTTCGGGCTTATCGCCTTATCAAGACAACAGTGAACAGCTTCCCGGCCAAAGTTTGGCGAGAGTGATTCAACTTTTCTTTCAATGACTTATAGCATCCGCTGATGAACGCAGCTTGAACGGTTCGACCGCCAGGGGCTTGAAAAGCGGCGGCGGGATCACGATATCTTGGTCATCGGATGCAGTCGTCGATCGCCAAGCCGCACCATGGAGCGCCGGTTGATCGACATGACAGTCGCGAGATTATCGTTAACGCTCCGTTAACCTTTCGCGGGCAGTCTGACTGCAATATTCGCTTTCACTTTGACCACGGATGTACTGGCACTGATGCGAAGCGAATGACGAAAGGCCGGTTTCAACCCGGCCTTTTTGTTCCTCTGGCGCCCCGATCTTTAAAAATCGGTGCGCCTTTTTCATTTTATCGACACCGATTACGCCGCCAGCGCTTCCATGATGCGGATCCAGGAGCGGATGCCCTTGTGATAGGACGTCAGCTCGTACTTCTCGTTCGGGGAATGGATGCGGTCGTCGCTGAGGCCGAAGCCGACGAGCAGCGATTCCATGCCGAGCATCTTCTGGAAGTCGCCGACGATCGGGATCGAGCCGCCCATGCCGATGACGACGGCGGGCTTCGGCCATTCGTCGGAGAGCGCCGTCTTCGCCTTGGTCAGAACAGGCGAATCGTAGGAGAGATGGATCGCCGGCGAGCCGCCGTGCGGGTGGAACTCGACCGAGCAATCGGCGGGCAGCTTCGAGCGCACATAGGCGCGGAAGCTGTCGCGGATGGCGGCGGGATCCTGCGTGCCGACGAGGCGGAAGGAGACCTTGGCCGAGGCCTTGGCGGCGATCACGGTCTTGAAGCCTTCGCCGGTATAGCCGCCCCAGATGCCGTTCACTTCGGCGGTCGGGCGGGCCCAGGTGAGCTCCAGCACCGAGCGGCCCTTCTCGCCCGAGGGAACCGACAGGCCGACCTCGCCGAGGAAGCCCTCGGTGGTCAGGCCGAGCGTTTCCCACGAAGCCTTGATGTTTTCAGGGGTTTCCTCGACGCCGTTATAGAAACCATCCAGCGTGATGCGGCCGGTGTCGTCGTGCAGGCCGGCGAGGATCTTCGTCAGGATGTGGATCGGGTTGGCGGCGGCACCGCCGAAGAGGCCCGAATGCAGATCGCGGTCGGCTGCGGTGACGACCACTTCTTCGCCCACAAGGCCGCGAAGGGCGGCTGCGATTGCGGGCGTGTCGCGGTCCCACATGCTGGTATCGCAAACCAGCGCATAGTCGGCCTTCAGTTCGGCAGCATTGGCCTCGAGGAATGGCTTCAGCGATGGTGAGCCGGATTCTTCCTCACCCTCGAACAGGATCGTGACGCGTACGGGCAGCGCGCCGTTGATTTCCTTATAGGCGCGGCAGGCTTCGACGAAGGTCATCAGCTGGCCCTTGTCGTCGGCGGTGCCGCGGCCGGTCAGGATCTTGCGGCCGCCCGCTTCCTGCACGGAAGGCTCGAAGGGGTCGTTGTCCCAGAGATCGATCGGATCGACCGGCTGCACGTCATAGTGACCATAGAACAGTACATGCGGGGCCGAAGGGTTTGCGCCATCGTGATGGGCGACGACCGTGGGATGGCCGGGCGTGGTGCGCACCGAGGCGTCGAAACCGATGTCGCGGAGATAGGCCACCAGCCACTCGGCTGCCTTGTGGCAATCATCCTTGTAGGCGGGATCGGTCGAGATCGACTTGATCCGCAACAGTTCGAACAGCTTGTCGAGGCTCGAGGGCAAATTCTGGTCCGCGCGCGCGAGAACCGGCATCAGGTCAGGCATTTCCGACTCCTTCTTGAATTTTTGCCGGACGATAGACCAAAGCATCAGCGCTTTCGAGTTGAAAAACGAAATGCGGGCACACGCCAGACTCTGCGAGAACATTCGTTCAGAGCATGGAAAAGTTGTAATTTGCAATTCATAGTTATTTAAGAAGACGCTTGATAACTTCCGGAGATTGGTGCTGGAGGTGGCTGATGTTTACCGTGATCGCCTGTATTCGTGACAATCATGACTGGCGCTTGATCATTGCCGCCGTCGTCGTCTGTTTCATCGGAAACCTCACCGCCATGCTGCTGCTCTTCAGGGCGCAGCAATGCGACCGCGCCCAGCAGCGCAACTGGATCATGGCCTCGGCATTCGCCATCGGCGTCGGCATATGGGCCACCCACTTCATTTCCATGCTCGCCTATGACGGCGGCTATTCGATCGCCTACGGGCTGGGGCTCACCACACTCTCGGTTGTGATCGCCATCGGCGTGTCCTATCTGGCACTGCTTGTCGCCACCGAGGGCACCAGCCGCTTCGCCTTCGCGCAGGGCGGCGCGTTGATGGCGCTCGGGATCACCGCCATGCACCTCACCGGCATGCAGGCGGTCGAGGGCCAGTTCAACATTCTCTTCAACGCGACGGCGACACTCTCGGCGCTCGTCATCAGCGCGGCGCTTGCCGGCGTTGCCTTCCTGATCTTCCGTTCGCTATCCGGCTCCAAGCGCGTGCTGCTCTCCGCAACGGCAATGGTGCTGGCGATCGCCGCCGCGCATTTCGTGTCGATGAGCTTCATCACGCTGACCCCCGAGCCGGGACGGCAGATGACGGCTGCGATCGTCGAGCCGAAGGCGCTGGCAGGTGTCGTCATGGCGGTCTCGACGGCGCTCATTCTGGCATCGCTCGGCATGGTCTTCCTGGCGAGCCACCTTACCGACCTCAAGGGCCTGGCGAACGCCACGATGGAGGGGCTGCTGGTGCTTTACGAGGGAATGATCCTCGACGCCAACGAGCGCTTTCTGGAGATGTCCGGCTGGCAGCTCAACGAATTGCGCGGCCAGAAACCGGACTTCCTGCTGCTGCCCCCAGGCGGGCTGCAATCCGGCGTGCATCACGAAACGCTTTTGACCACGCATGGCGAGACCGAACTGCCGGTCGAACTGATGGCGCGGCGGATGATCTATCGCGGCCGCAGCTGCGATATCCTGGCGGTGCGCGACCTGACCGAGCGCAAGCGCGCCGAGCAGATGATCGAGCATCTGGCCCAGCATGACGTGCTGACCGGCCTTCCGAACCGCTCTCTTTTCGACACGCGCCTTAGACAAGCGCTCCAGGTGGCGCAGCGCAAGCGTGGGCAGGTGGCTGTCTTCTATCTCGATCTCGATCGCTTCAAGGCTGTCAACGACCTGTTCGGCCATGCAGAAGGCGACCGGCTCCTGTGCAAGGTCTCCTCGATCCTGCAGCGCGTGGCCGACGACAGCGCCACCATCGCGCGGCTTGGCGGCGACGAGTTTGCCATTATCCAGAGCGGAAAGCCGCAGCCCGACGGCGCGCGCGGCCTTGCCGACGCGATCCTTGCGGGCGTGGCCGCCGAAATGGACGTCGCCCGCGATCCGACCGCCGTCGGCGTCAGCATCGGCATCGCGGTTTACCCCGCCGATGGCGATACCGGCGAGCTTCTCTGCATCAACGCCGATACCGCGCTATACCGCGCCAAGCATGCCGGCCGCGGCAAGGCCTGCTTCTTCGACGCGGAGATGGATGCCGCCGTGAAGGCGCGGCGCGAGATCGAAAACGAGCTGCGCCACGCGATCACCCGCAACCAGCTTTTCGTCAACTACCAGCCGATCCTCGACAGCCGCACAGGGAGCATCAGCGGCTACGAGGCGCTGATGCGCTGGAACCGGCCGGGGCATGGAAGCTCCGAGCCAGACGTGTTCATCAGAATAGCCGAAGAGAGCGGGATCATCGTGCAGCTCGGCGAATGGGTGCTGCGCCAGGCCTGCACCGAGGCGGCGCGCTGGCCGCAGCCGCTGACGATCGCCGTCAACGTCTCGCCGGTGCAATTCATGCTGCCCAATCTCTACGACCGGGTGGCGGCCATTCTGCACGAGACCGGGCTTGCGCCGCAGCGGCTCGAACTTGAAATCACCGAGGCTGCCTTCATCCGCGACCGGGTGGCGACGATCTCGACGCTGATGCGGCTGCATGGTCTCGGCGTTCGCATCGTCATGGACGACTTCGGCACCGGCTTCTCCTCGCTTTCCAATCTTCGCGCGCTGCCCTTCGACAAGATCAAGGTCGATCGCAGCTTTACCGGCATTCTCGAACACGACGCCGCCGCCCGCTCGATCGTGCGCGCCATCATCGGCCTCGGCCACAGCCTTGGCATACAGGTGGTGACGGAAGGCGTGGAAACGGAACTGCAGCGCCAGATCGTGACCAACGAGGGCTGCGAGCAGATGCAGGGGCTGCTTCTCGGCAAGCCGGATATCGAGCCGAGCGTGAAGATGGCGGCGCGCGAGAGTTATCTTTCCGCGCATGAGAAGCAGCAGAAGACGGTGCTGCTCTATCCGCAAGTGGTGTCGACGTCGAAGTAGGCGGGCATTATCTGGGGCGGAAGACAGACCCGGGTGTTTCGGATAGGCTGCACCTTCCCGCCGATTTGCCAGACCTTCCGCCGACATGACCGATAATCCCGACACCGCCCGCGCCGCCATCGGTGCTCACGACAAGCTTGAGATCTTCACCGATGGCTGCTGCGAGCCCGGCTCCGGCTATGGCGGCTGGGGCTTCGCCGTCTATCGCGATGGCGTCGAGATCGCATCCGGTTGCGGCGGCGCCGATAAGACCGCCAACAATGCGATGGAGGCGACCGCCGTTCTGGAGGCTGCGAGATGGGTCAACGCCCACGCGGCAGAGGCCGTGGTGACGATCTGGTCGGATTCGGTCTACGCAGTGAAGGGCTGCAACGAGTGGCGACCGATCTGGCGCAACAACGGCTTCAAGAAGATCGCCGCCAATAGCCGGCTCAGAAGCCGTGGCATCGCCGACGCCGATGTGTGGAGGGCGATCGACGCAGCACTCTCGCGCTCAACGACGATTACCGTTTCATGGTGCAAGGGCCATGCCGGCACCGAGGGGAACGAACGAGCCGACAGACTTGCGGATGAAGGGCGGCTGTCGATCGCGGTGAAAGCCCCGCTCAAGCGATCGCGATGATCTCCAGCTCCTGGCCGCCGGCATCGACCACATCACCGACGGCCTTGCCGATCAGCACACGCGCCACCGGCGAGACGTAAGAGATCGACCCGGCCTTCGGATCGGCCTCGTCCTCGCCGACGATGCGATAGGTCTGCACGCGCCCGTCCTCGCGCTCGAAGGTGACGAGGCTGCCGAAGGCGACGGCATCGCTGGAGGTAGGCGCAGGCATGAGCTGGGCGGTGCCGAGGCGGGCCGCGAAGTAGCGGGCATCACGCAACGGCGCGGCACCCTGGCGGCGGCGCTCGTTGATGTCGTCGATCCCCAAGGTCGCCTCATAGGCCTCGCGCGCTTGGCTAAGATTGAGCTCCAGCGCCTTCAACCCGGCCTCGGTGACGAGGTTCGGATGCTGCGAGATCGGCCGATCGGGAATCAGCGTTTCCGATGCCGTCTCGAAGCTCTCTTCCTTGGTGAAGGCGACCGCCAATCTCTACTCCATACCGATATCAGGGACGTCTTCGTCCCTCGTTTCATCGCAACAGCATATACCGGCGCGGCGGCCAGCGCCAACGCCGGTCAAATGCCGCACGATCCCGCTTAGTTCGTCGCGCCGAAGACGACCTCTTCCAGCCATGGATTGGAGAACTTGCGTTCCGGGTCCATGCGTTCGCGCAGGCGGGCGAAGTCGGAGAGCTTCGCGTAGTTCCTGCCGATATGCTGGCGGGTGAAGACCTTGCCCCAGTGCGGCAGCGGCGAGAACGGTGCCAGCGCCTGCTCGATCTCGGCGGCGGCGGCATCGACCGCCGCCTGGTCGCGGACCCAGGTGAAATGGATCGACAGCGTATCGCGATTGAACTGCGGGCTGAGCCACAGGCTGTCGGCGGCGACGGTGCGGAGTTCGCCCGATTGGACGAGATGCGCGAATTTCGGGCGAATCGCCAAGAGCGCCTCGACGGCGGCCGCGCCATACTTGCGGGGCACATGATATTCGGACTGGATCTCGGCGCCGCTGCTTGGCGTAAAACCCATCTTGAAATGCGGCAGCCGATCCGACCAGCGGCCAAAGGCGCCGAGCTGCTCGGTGGCGTTCTCTGCGTCGAGGCCGATGATCGGGTGGCGCTTGATGTCGGCATTGACCGCGCCGTGCAGGGCATCGGGATGATTGCCGCTCTTTTCCGTCTCCTTCAGCCAGACCGCACCGGCCTTCTCGCCCCATTGGGTGAAGACGCTGACGCTATAGGCCGCGGCCATGATGGCATCGAGATTGGACAAGAGTGCATCCCAGCTCAGCCCCTCATAGACGTGCTGCGCGACCTGGAACTCCGGCTGGACATCCAGCGTCACGCGGGTGACGACGCCGAGCGCGCCCAGATGCACGACCATCCCCTCGAAATCGGCGTCGCCGCGCTTGACCTTCACCAGGCTGCCATCGCCGGCGACGAATTCGAGACCGGAGACCGCCGTCGCCAAGTTGCCGTTGCCGTCACCCGAGCCGTGCGTCGCGGTGGCGATCGCGCCGGCGATCGAGATATGCGGAAGGGAGGCGAGATTGTGGATGGCGAGCTGGTGGCGCTGCAGGAAGAGCGCGAGCTCGCCATAGGTGCAGTGGCCGGCGACCGAGACCTGGCGGCCTCCGCTTTCGACAACCGGATCGATCGGCAGGCGCTCGAGCGACATGGCAGAGCTGCCATCGACGATGGCGTTGAACGAGTGGCGCGAGCCGAGCGTCTTTACCGCCGCCGACCGGGCTACGATTGCACTGATTTCCTCGAGCGAGGACGGATAATGGCAGTCCTTGAAACCATAGTGAAAGCTTTCCGCCCAATTGGCGGCAGGCACCTGCGTCATGAATGAACCTCCTCGAATCCCGCAGGAGTGGTAACACGACGACGGAGGCGGAGACAAAGGAAACCCTCTTCCCCTCAGCCGCGAATCTCCTAGATTGCGCAGTATTCGCATGAGCTTATCGACGGGGAGGATGGAATGGCGGAGAAGACGAAGGGTGCCGCGGGCGAGGAAGCCGATGCGTCGCAACTGATCGACCAGCGGATCGCGGAGCTGACCGACTGGCGCGGCGCGATGCTGGCGAATGCGCGGCGCATCATCCGGGATGCCGATCCAGAGGTGATCGAGACGTGGAAGTGGCGCGGCGTTCCGGTGTGGGAGCGCTCCGGCATCATCTGCACCGGCGAGACCTACAAGACCGCCGTGAAGCTGACCTTCGCCAAGGGCGCATCGCTCGATGATCCCTCCGGCCTGTTCAACGCCAGCCTAGAGGGCAATGCGCGGCGCGCCATCGACTTTCACGAGGGAGACACGATCGACGCGCCGGCACTTACGGCACTCGTGCGGGCGGCGATCGCGCTCAACATGACGAAGGCCACGAAGAAAACGAAGGGCGGTTGAGCGGGCGGCCCGCCTAGCCACCCGCCGAACACATGTTGCGGAGGATAGCCTGATGCCGAAGATCGACGTCGCCACCGTAGCCCGCGTCAAGGGCTCGCCTTATCCGGAGCCGCATGCGGCGGCCTGCGCCGAGCGGATCCGCCAGCGGCTGGGTGACGCCGGCGGGCTTTCCGATTTCGGCATCAATCTCATGCACCTGCCGCCCGGAAACTGGTCGAGCCAGCGGCACTGGCATTCGCATGAGGACGAGTTCGTCTATGTGCTCTCGGGCGAGGTGGTGCTGGTCGAGGATGAGGGGGAGACGCCGCTTCGCGCCGGCGACTGCGCCGCCTTTGCGAAGAACACCGGCAACGGCCATCACCTGATCAACCGGTCCGGCGCGGTGGCGATCTATCTGGAAATCGGCTCGCGAGACATGGCCGATCTCACCACCTGTTCCGACATCGACATGATGAGCGCAAACGCCGATGGCCGGTTCGTTCACAAGGATGGGAGCCCCTATCCGAAACCTTGACACCCCTGCCCGCGACCTTCACCGATGAGAAACGGGGATGCACAATATTCATTTGTTCATGATTATATGCGACGCATCTCCTACACGGACTTAAGTGGGGAGCACGTTTGCAATGGTTGTTGCGCGCGCATTCGGTACGTCTTCCGCGGATGTGAAACAGCGGGAAGTTGAGCGCCTGGCGGCGCTGGAGCAGCTCGACCTGCTCGATTCGCCGCGCGATGAAGGCTTCGAGCGGATCGTTCGGCTGATCAAGGAAGTGTTCACCGTCGACATCGGCCTGGTGTCGCTGATCGACGCGCACCGCCAATGGTACAAGGCCTGCTCCGGTCTCTCGAATAGCGAAGTGCCGCGCGAAGATTCCTTCTGCCGCTTCGTGGTGGACCTCGACACAGCCGTGATCGTGCCCGACGCGACCCGCGACCCGCGCTTTGCCGCCCACCCCGCCGTCACCGGCGAAAACCATATCCGCTTTTATGCCGGCGTTCCGCTGCGCACCAAGAGCGGCCACACGGTCGGCACCGTCTGCGCAATCGACCGCACGGCGCGCTCCTTCGGGCGCAAGGATCTCACCGTCCTCGAAGAGATTGCCGGCGTTGCGATGGACCGCATCGAGCTGATGCAATCGGCGGCGACCGACAGCCTGACCGAGGGCCTGACACGCCGCGCATTCAAGGAAGAGACCGACCAGCTGATCGGGGCTGCGCTGCGCAGCCAGAAGAGCCTTGCCTGCATCGTGCTCGACATCGACCACTTCAAGACCGTCAACGACACGCATGGCCATGCGGCCGGCGACGAGGTGTTGAAGGCGGTGTCTTCGATCTGCCGCTCGGTGCTTCGAAGCGGCGACCTGTTCGGCCGGCTGGGCGGCGAGGAATTCGCGATCATCCTGCCCAATGTCGACCGCGACGGCGCACTCGTCGTGGCCGAGAGACTGCGGGCGGCGATCTCGGCCGAGCCGATCGTCGGCGAGTTCGGCTCGCTTGAGATTACGGCGAGCTTCGGGATTTCGGCGCTGTCGATCGTCTGCAAGGAGATCGACACGCTGCTAGCCCAGGCGGATGCCGCCATGTACGAGGCCAAGCGCAGCGGCCGCAACCGCTGCCTCTGCTGGCAATCGATCAGCTCCGATCAGCCGAGCGGCGCGCGTCGACGGGTGCTGAAGGCCGGCTCGATCCTCTTCAACGACCGCCGCTCGACGATCGACTGCACCATCCGCTCGCTCGGCGCCGACAGCGCCGCACTCTCGGTTTCGAGCTCAACGGGAATCCCGGCGGAGTTCGTCCTGATGATCAAGGGCGAAGGTTTCGAGACACATTGCCGGGTGGTCGCGCAGGACCGGCAAAACCTGGAAGTTGCGTTCCGGGGCTGAGCCGATGGCGCTCAAAGGGCGAAAAAGCGGCGAAATTCGTAAGAATTCGAAACAACTTGTGACTAAGTGGCTCCAAAAGCTGACCTTTTCGTCTTGAAGCTGAAACATAGATATCGGATATTACGTGCACGTTAAGGAAGACGTCATGATCCGTATGATTGAAGATCCCGCCGAATTGGCCGGGGAAGACATCACCGGCAAGTATATCTTGCGGAAATTGAACTACCACTGGTTTGCCTATGGCAAGGCCGGCATTGTGACCGCGTGCAAGGGCACGATCCTTCATATCGATCGCGAAGAGACCGTCTATTCCGAGCGTTGGGGTCGCCGCGCCTATACCGGCAACGGCAAGCGTTATCCCGGCGGCATCTGCCCGATATCGGCCATCGCCTGCGTCTGCGACACGCCGGATGAGGTGAACGCCGTCATTCAGCTCGATGTCGAAGCGCAGGACGAGTTCTATCAGCTGATCGCCAAGACCGAAGCGCGCGTGCAGGCTCTGGCCGCATCCTCGCAGAACCAGATCTACCTCGCCGCCGCCGAATAAGGCGCCGGCCCTATCCCGGGTGCTACTCGCGCCGGGACCACACCCAAATCTCACAGCTTCTTTGCGTTCTCCAGCAGGCGACGGATGTATTCCAGCGTCAGCTCGCGCTCGAATGTCTTGAAGCCATCGAACAGAGCGAGATCGGCCTCGCGGGCGGCCAGCACCGCATCGTTTTCCATCGTTTTCGCGCGGTCGGTGAGGAACACCAGCTGGGCGCGCTTGTCCGACGGGTGCGGGCGGCGCTCGATCAGGCCATCGCGCTCCATGCGTGACAGCGTGTTGGCCATGGTCGCCTGCTCGATATCGACGCGGGCAAGCAACTGCTTCTGCGTCAGCCCGTCCTCGGCCCAAAGTTCCAGCAGAATCGGAAACTGACCCGGCGAAAAACCCAACCTTGCCGCGCGCTGCTGCAGCGAGCGGGCAAAGCCCTTGGCCAGCTGGCTGGCGAGATAGGCTCCCGAGTCCATTCGTTCCGTTCCCATTTTTTCAGTTAGGCGCAAAACCCAGCCACGAGCAATGCAACAAATCGTATGCGATGCTTTGAAAGACAGACATTCATATTCATACAGCTGGAGATAGTGCAGAAAAACAAAGCCGCCATAGCCTGGAGGTAAGGCTATGGCGGCTTCAAATAGGGGACAAAGGCCCGGAGAGGGGATGAGGCCTTTGTCCAAGTCCAATGCGGCGGGGGACGAGCCGGCAATCAGACCCTCGACGTGATCAATGTCGCGTCGGTGATATTTATTTGTAGTTCCGAATGTGGCTTTTCAAGGGAAAGAAAAGAATTGACTATTACATTTTGGTAACAGTCCGGTGAGCGACTTGCGCGAGACTCACGCTGCGGGCGGCAGGCGCGGGCCGATAAGGCGTTCGAGTTCGGCGAGACGCTCCTCGATATCGTTGACAGACATCCGGTTTTGATAACTGTCCTGCACGGCGTTGATCACTTCGTTGTACTGGCGCAGGCTATCGGAACGCAGTTCCTGGATATGATCGGCGATATCATGTGCCCGGCCTTCCAGGTCGTCTATGCGCTTCAAGATCGCGCCGAGCCGAGCCTCCATCTCCGAGCGAAACTGACCCATCTCGGTCCGTAACCGGCCAACCTCCAGTTTCACGCCTCCCATATCGGCCCTGAGGTCGATCAAGTCGTTCTCGAACTTGTTCATGGAACGCCCGAGCTTGAAAAATTCGACGTCGTACCGACCCATCGCGTCGACCTGCCGGGCGACCTGCGTGCTCAACCCCTTCATGCCATCGATCAGCACGGAGAGTTGGCTGAGAAAGTATCTCTGAGATTCAGGGGCTCCAGACATCGCGGGCTCTCGTTGAACGCAGACCCAATGTATGGGCGAAAAACGCCTGAAACAAGCCGCAGCTATTGAGGGGTTATGGCTGTTTCCCTGCGGCTTCCGGCGCTTCCCAAGCATGTGCGCAACGCGCCGGCACCCTAACTTTATATGGACCTCGCAGGGCCGGCGCGCTATCCATGCTGCCATGAAAAAAGGCGATCATCTCTTTCTTGTCGACGGCTCCGGATTCATCTTTCGAGCCTTCCATGCCCTGCCGCCGCTGACGCGCAAATCCGATGGGCTGCCTGTCGGCGCCGTCTCGGGTTTCTGCAACATGCTGTGGAAGCTCCTGACGGAGGCGCGCGACACGTCGGTGGGCGTGACGCCGACGCATCTGGCCGTCATCTTCGACTATTCGTCGAAGACCTTCCGCAAGGATCTCTATGACGCCTACAAGGCCAACCGCTCGGCGCCGCCTGAAGAGCTGATCCCGCAGTTCGGGCTGATCCGCCAGGCGACGCGGGCCTTCAACCTGCCCTGCATCGAGACCGAGGGTTTCGAGGCCGACGACATCATCGCCACCTATGCCCGCCAGGCGGAAGCGCTCGGCGCCGACGTGACGATCGTCTCCTCCGACAAGGACCTGATGCAGCTCGTCACCGATAACGTCCACATGTATGACAGCATGAAGGACAAGCAGATCGGCATCCCTGACGTGATCGAGAAATGGGGCGTGCCGCCGGAAAAGATGATCGACCTGCAGGCGATGACCGGCGATTCCGTCGACAACGTGCCTGGCATTCCCGGCATCGGCCCGAAGACAGCCGCGACGTTGCTCGCCGAATATGGCGACCTCGACACGCTGCTTGCGCGCGCTACCGAGATCAAGCAGGAGAAGCGCCGGCAGACGATCATCGAGAATGCCGACAAGGCGCGGCTGTCGCGTGAACTCGTGAAGCTCCGCACCGACGTGCCGCTCGACATCGCCGTCGCCGACCTCATTCTCGAGGCGCAGGACGGGCCGAAGCTGATCGGCTTCCTGAAGGCCATGCAATTCACCAGCCTGACGCGGCGCGTGGCCGAGGCCTGCGAATGCGACGCGAGCGCGATCGACGCGGTCGACGTGCCGGTCGAGTGGGGCGCCAATGCGCATGGGCCCGATCTCGACGTCGCGGAACCGGCGCCGGTTGCCGGCGGGACACCTGAGGTTGTCGGCGACGCCGTGGCTGTTCCGACTAAGACCAATGGGGCAAAGGTCAACGGCTCCGCCGCGCCCGAAGGCAGCTTCACGCCATCCGATTTCGCAAAGTCGCGGGCAGATGCCTTCGCCAACCTGCCCTTCGACCATTCGCGTTATGTGACGATCCGCGATGTCGCGACGCTCGACAAGTGGATCGCGGATGCGCGCGAGACCGGCGTGATCGGCTTCGACACCGAGACGACCTCGCTCGATGCCATGCAGGCCGAGCTCGTCGGCTTCTCGATGGCGATTGCCGATAACGCGAAGAGCCCAACGGGCGTCAACATCCGCGCCGCCTATGTTCCGCTCGGCCACAAGACCGGCGTGGGCGATCTCTTGGGCGGCGGCATGGCCGAGAACCAGATCCCGATGCGCGATGCGCTGCCGAGGCTCAAGGCGCTGCTTGAGGACCAGTCGGTGCTCAAGGTCGCGCAGAACCTGAAATACGACTACCTGCTGATGAAGCGCTACGGCGTCGAGACCAAGAACTTCGACGACACGATGCTGATCTCCTACGTGCTCGACGCCGGTACCGGCGCGCATGGGATGGATCCGCTGTCGGAGAAGTTCCTCAACCACAAGCCGATCGCCTACAAGGACGTGGCCGGCAGCGGCAAGTCGAACATCTCCTTCGACCTCGTCGATATCGACCGCGCCACCCATTACGCGGCCGAGGATGCCGACGTGACGCTCAGGCTGTGGATGGTGCTGAAGCCGAGGCTGGCGGCCGAGAAGCTGACCTCCGTCTACGAGCGCCTGGAGCGGCCGCTGCTGCCCGTTCTCGCGCATATGGAAGAGCGGGGGATCACCGTTGACCGGCAGATCCTGTCGCGCCTCTCGGGCGAGCTGGCGCAGGGTGCCGCGCGGCTGGAGGACGAGATCTACCAGCTGGCCGGCGAGCGCTTCAACATCGGCTCACCGAAGCAGCTTGGCGACATCCTGTTCGGCAAGATGGGTCTGGCCGGCGGCTCGAAGACGAAGACCGGTCAGTGGTCGACCTCGGCCAGCGTGCTGGAAGATCTGGCGGCGGCCGGGTTGGAACTGCCGCGCAAGATCGTCGACTGGCGGCAGCTGACCAAGCTCAAATCCACCTATACCGACGCGCTGCCGGGCTATGTGCACTCGCAGACGAAGCGGGTGCATACCTCCTACTCGCTGGCATCGACGACGACGGGGCGACTTTCCTCGTCGGAACCCAACCTGCAGAACATTCCGGTTCGCACCGCCGAAGGCCGCAAGATCCGCACCGCCTTCATCTCGACGCCGGGCCACAAGCTGATCTCGGCCGACTACAGCCAGATCGAGCTGCGCGTGCTTGCCCATGTCGCCGAAATCCCGCAGCTGACGCAGGCCTTCGCCGATGGGATCGACATTCACGCGATGACGGCGTCCGAGATGTTCGGCGTTCCCGTCGAGGGCATGCCGTCGGAGGTGCGCCGGCGCGCCAAGGCGATCAACTTCGGCATCATCTACGGCATCTCGGCCTTCGGCCTTGCCAACCAGCTCTCCATCGAGCGCTCGGAAGCCAGCGACTACATCAAGCGCTATTTCGAGCGCTTCCCCGGTATCCGCGACTACATGGACAGCACCAAGCAGCAGGCGCGCGACAAGGGCTATGTCGAGACGATCTTCGGGCGGCGAATCAACTATCCGGAGATTCGCTCCTCCAACCCGTCGGTTCGCGCTTTCAACGAGCGCGCGGCGATCAACGCGCCGATCCAGGGCTCGGCCGCCGACGTGATCCGCCGGGCGATGATCAAGATGGAGCCGGCGCTGGCCGAGGTCGGGCTTTCCGAGCGGGTGCGCATGCTGTTGCAGGTCCACGACGAACTGATCTTCGAGGTCGAGGACGAGGACGTCGAAAAGGCGATGCCTGTCATCGTTTCGGTGATGGAAAACGCCACCATGCCGGCGCTCGAAATGCGTGTTCCGCTGAAGGTGGATGCGCGCGCGGCGACCAACTGGGACGAGGCGCACTAGAGCGCCGGGCGTTCGCGCGAACGCACAAAGGACGCTCTAACTTTTTGCATCCACGCATCGGACTTTCCGGAAATCGATTTTGATTTTCGGGCCGATGCGTGGGCGCCTCGTCGAAAATCGCTAAAATTTTCTTTATCAAGCAAGTCACTGAAACCACTCGATTTATGCCTTGCGGCGGCTGTCCCGCAGGGGCGCCGAGAAGGAACTTATTAACCTTCATTTCCTAAGCCGGAAGAGGATAATAGTTACCAATCATGAGTGAGTGGCTGTCGTATGCGCTTTCCTAGAACCAATCTGACGGATGCCGGCGAGGTTTCCGCCGACACCCAGGGCGAACAGCTGCAGGAACAGGCCGGCGAGAAGCCGGTGCCGCCGATCTGGCAGAATCACTTTTCGCTGGCGCCGAATGTCCGCTTTACCCGCACGCCGGAGAGCCAGATCAACCCGCGCAAGCAGCCGGCCGAGCCGGTGCAGCAGCGGGTGATGGAGCCGGAACAGGTCGTGGCAACCGCGCCGCAGCCCGCCCAAGCGGTAGCACCGGTGACGGTAAAGGTGATGGCGCCGGTGGCCCAGCCGATCGTCGTGACGCCGCAGCCCGCCGCACAGCCGCGCCAAGGCTATGTTGCCCGCCAGGCCACCATGCAGCCTGCCGTCACGCAGCCGCAGCCACACGTTCAACAGCAGGCGCTACGCAATGCCTATGCGTCGCAGCCGGCTGGCCCGCGCGCGCCCATCGCTGTTAACGTGCCCTTCGACGTCTACCAGCCGGCAGCCAATGTCGCTGTCGTCGAAGAAAACGCGATCGTCGTTTCCGAAACCGCCGACGAAGCGCAATTCCACGCCTCTTCCAACCTCTCCTCGATCTCCGACTTCGCCTTCTGGGAAGTGATGTCCTTCGAGGATGGCGAGGCGCCGGCCGAGCCGGTGGAAGCGGCACCGCAGGTGCAGATCGTCGCGCCGCAGACGGTGCCCGCGCCGCATTCGATCATCAGCCAGTTCCGCATCATGGAATGGCGCCCGGGCAAGCAGCCTGTCGTCGCCGCTCCCTATGCCACGCCGCTGCCGGTTGCTGTTGCCCCTGCTCCCGTCGCAGCCCCGATCATCACGCCCGTCGTAACCGCTGCGCCTGCCGTTTCCGTTGCAGCGCCTGTCGTCGTGGCGCCGGCCCCGACCACCGGCCGCGCGCCGATCCGCCAGCCGCTTGCAGTCAGGCTGAAGCAGCAGGCAGCTGCCGCCGAGGCACTGGCGCCCGTCCCTGCTCCGCAGATCGTGCAGCCGATCGCCATAGAGCCGCAGCCATCAGTAGCGCAGCCGATCGCGCCGATGCCTGTTCGTTCGCAGCCGGCGATCGCGCCGCTGGCACCCGCCGCCCGCATGGTGGCGCACAAGTTCGTGCCCTCCAAGGTCGATGCCTCGGGCTACGAATTCCCCTCCAACTCGCTGCTGCAGGAGCCGCCGGAACGTGTCGGCGAGATCATGTCGCAGGAAGCGCTGGAGCAGAATGCCGGGCTTCTGGAAAGCGTTCTCGAAGATTTCGGCATCAAGGGCGAGATCATTCATGTGCGCCCCGGCCCTGTCGTCACGCTCTATGAATTCGAGCCTGCGCCGGGCGTCAAATCCTCGCGCGTCATCGGCCTTGCCGACGATATCGCCCGCTCGATGTCGGCCCTTTCGGCGCGCGTTGCCGTGGTGCCCGGCCGCAATGTCATCGGCATCGAACTGCCGAACGCTCTGCGCGAGACCGTCTATTTCCGCGAGATGATCGAGAGCGCCGATTTCGAGAAGAGCAGCTACAAGCTGGCGCTAGGCCTCGGCAAGACGATCGGCGGCGAGCCTGTGATCGCCGAGCTTGCGAAGATGCCGCATCTGCTCGTTGCCGGCACCACCGGCTCCGGCAAGTCGGTTGCCGTCAACACGATGATCCTGTCGCTGCTCTACCGGATGACGCCGGAACAGTGCCGCCTGATCATGATCGATCCGAAGATGCTGGAACTGTCGATCTATGACGGCATTCCGCACCTGCTCACCCCCGTCGTGACCGACCCGAAGAAGGCCGTGATGGCGCTGAAATGGGCGGTGCGCGAGATGGAAGAGCGCTACCGCAAGATGTCGCGCCTCGGCGTGCGCAATATCGACGGCTATAACAGCCGCGTGGCGCAGGCCAAGGAAAAGGGCGAGACGATCCACATCATGGTGCAGACCGGCTTCGACCGCAGCACCGGGGCGCCTGTCGAGGAACAACAGGAACTCGACCTGACGCCGATGCCTTACATCGTCGTGATCGTCGACGAGATGGCCGACCTGATGATGGTGGCCGGCAAGGAAATCGAAGGCGCGATCCAGCGTCTGGCGCAGATGGCGCGTGCCGCCGGTATCCACCTGATCATGGCGACGCAGCGTCCTTCGGTCGACGTCATCACCGGCACGATCAAAGCCAACTTCCCGACCCGCATCTCCTTCCAGGTGACGTCTAAGATCGACAGCCGCACGATCCTCGGCGAACAGGGCGCCGAACAGCTGCTCGGACAGGGCGACATGTTGCACATGCAGGGCGGCGGCCGCATCTCGCGCGTCCATGGTCCTTTCGTCTCCGACGCCGAGGTCGAGAAGGTCGTGGCGCATCTGAAGACGCAGGGGCGCCCGGAATATCTCGACACGGTGACCGCCGACGAAGAGGAAGACGGCGAAGAGGAAGACAGCGCCGTGTTCGACAAGGGCGACATGGCGGCAGAGGACGGCAACGACCTCTACGACAAGGCCGTGAAGGTCGTTCTGCGCGACAAGAAGTGCTCGACCTCCTACATCCAGCGCCGCCTCGGCATCGGCTACAACCGCGCCGCTTCGCTGGTCGAGCGGATGGAGAAGGAAGGGCTGGTCGGCCCGGCCAACCATGTGGGCAAGCGCGAGATCGTCAATGGGCGTGGCGAGGGGGATTGAGGTCTCGGCGCCGGGGGTGCTCGTGGCCGCTGACATGCAGAATGATTGGACCCGTCACGAGGCTTACCCCCCTCTGCCTGCCGGCATCTCCCCCACAAGTGGGGAGATCGACTCGTAGAAAGGCCTCCGCCAAACAATGACGGTGATTCAGGGCTTAGCTCTTGGGCTCAGCCCTTAGCAAAATCCGCCTCGGTCAGCGGAACGGGCCGGTAGCCGTCGATGTCGGCGATATCGTATTCGCGGCCGAGTGAGGCTGCGATCAGGGCTTCGCCGGATTTCGACATCAGCGCCGGATCGCGCCAGAGGCCTGAAATGATGCGGCCGATGAACTGAGGGGATTCGGAGTTGGAGAGGTCGAAATATGCGGCGTTCTCCATCACCGCTTCGGTGCGGACCAGACCGGGATAGAGTGAGAGGGCCGCGACATCGTGCGGGCGCAGGTCATGGGCAAAATCGGCTGCCATCTTGTCGGCTGCGGCCTTGGAGATGCCGTAGATGGCGTTGCCATCATAAAAGCGCGACGCCCAGAACGAGATGTTGACGATTAGGCCGCGCCGGTTTGCGACCATCATCGGCGCCACCGCGCGCGACATCAGGAAGGCTGCCTTGAGCGCCGTGCCGATCATGGCGTCCCAGCGCCAAATAGGCTGCTCCCAGAAGGCGCGCGGCCAGGTGAAATCGCCATTCTCGACCATGTTTTCATAGCCCGGCCAGGCGTTGTTCACGAGGATATCCAGCTTTCCGCCGGCTGTGACCGCTGCGGCGACACGGTGGGTGTCGGCGTCGTTGGCGTGGTCGCAATGATGAATGACGACGCGGCCGGCGAGCGTGGCGGCTTCGTGGGCGAGACTTTCGAGGGAGCCTGGGCGTTTGCCTGCCGTGTCGGTCTCGTGTCGCGTTCGGCCCGTGACGTGCACGGTGGCGCCCTCGGCAAGCAAGGCAAGCGCGATGCCGCGGCCGATGCCGCGGCTTGCGCCGGTGATGAGTGCGACGGTGTCTTTCATGGTTTTCTTCCCCCCTAGCGTCGATGACTTAGCGTGGAAACGCCGGCGCCTGCGGCCCCCTCATCCGGCTGCCGCCACCTTCTCCCCGTTGGAAGCCGTTGCAAAATACG